>CAZCKE010000202.1:0-7554 GCA_964499005.1 uncultured Tepidisphaeraceae bacterium | reverse complement strand
GAAATCCGGCCAACATGGAAATGTTGGTCCGCGACGAAATGAAAGCCAAGATGGATTATGAGAACGCCACGGAAATGGATTTTGAAAAGCCGCTCACACAATTGGTCTGGTTGACCAGTTTTATTTCGATTGCCACGACGTATTTGGGCTCGCTGATCTTGATCTACAACCTGGGGCACGGGATGTGGTGGAGGCTTTCGACGGTCATTACGTGCGGCACGCTCGCCGGGGCGTTGATTCCAGAATTCACGAAGGTTTTTACGAGCGTGAAAAGCCGGCACGTGAAAGAGATCGTCGATGCGAGTCGCGAGGGTGGAGCATCGCTGAATATTCTGAGCGGCTTGACGGCGGGAAATTTCTCGGCGTTTTGGATGGGCGGCGTGATCGCCGGGCTCATGGCGATCGCGTATGCGGTTGCGTCGGCGGGCGGCGAAAATAGCGTCGAGTATCTGCTTTTGCCCGGAGCGGGCGCCGCGGTGGCAGTGTTTGCGTTTGGGCTGGTGGCGTTTGGCTTCCTGGGGATGGGGCCCGTCACGATCGCCGTGGACAGCTATGGGCCGGTCACGGACAACGCGCAGAGCGTTTACGAGCTGAGCCTGATCGAAACGGTTCCAGGCGTTCGCGAGCAGTTAAAGGCCGATCACAATATCGATGTCGATTTCGAGCATTCCAAGCTCCTGCTGGAGCAGAACGACGGCGCGGGCAATACATTCAAGGCAACGGCCAAGCCGGTGCTGATCGGGACGGCGGTCGTCGGCGCGACCACGCTGATATTTTCGATCATCATGATGCTGACGGATCACCTGACCGATCCGGTGGCGATCTCGCATCTTTCGGTGCTATACGCTCCGTTTCTGCTGGGGCTGATTGCCGGTGGAGCGGAGATTTACTGGTTCACCGGCGCGAGCATGCAGGCGGTCGTGACCGGCGCATACCGGGCGGTCGAATTCATCAAGCGAAACATGAAGCTCGATGGCGCCGAGAAGGCCTCCATCGAGGACAGCAAAAAGGTCGTGGGAATCTGCACGAAGTATGCCCAGGTCGGCATGCTGAACATTTTCTTCGTGGTCTTCTTCAGCACGCTGGCGTACGCCTGCATCGAGCCATTTTTCTTCATCGGATTTCTGATTTCAATGGCTACCTTCGGGCTTTTCCAGGCCATCTTCATGGCCAACGCCGGGGGAGCCTGGGACAACGCCAAGAAGATCGTTGAAGTCGAACTGCGCCAGAAAGGGACCGAATTGCACGCGGCCACGGTCGTCGGCGACACCGTGGGCGACCCGTTCAAGGACACGTCCTCGGTCGCGTTGAACCCCATCATCAAGTTCACAACTCTGTTCGGACTGCTTGCCGTCGAGCTGGCGGAGAATCTGAAAAAGAATCCGCACGCGCCCGCGCATCTAACCACCATGCTGGCGGTGGCATTTTTCCTGATCGCATTATGCTTCGTCTATCGCTCGTTCTACGGGATGCGTATTCGCTCGGGGCGGTCGGCGGCGGATTCGCCCGCGCCGCCTGCATCGCCTGCCGAGGTGGTCGCGGCGAAATGACCCGGGCTGCGCCCAATCGAGCCTCGTATCCAGCCTCGTGAAGCATGGTTTACCGCATCCTCATCGTCGCGGTCGTCGCAATACACTTTTCATTTATTGTCTCAGCGATGCTCGGGGGCCTGGCGGTGGCACGCTGGCACTGGCTGGCCAAGATTCACATTCCAGTTTTCCTGTGGGCGGGGTTTATTCTTGTGTTGCCGTGGAGTTGCCCGTTGACGGTGCTGGAAAATATTCTGCGGGCGCGAGCTGGGATACCGACGTATGGCGCGGGGTTTGTCGAGCATTACATTCATCCGGCGATTCATGCGATCGGGGCCAGCGCGGCGATTCCCTATCTGGGGTACATCGTGCTCGCACTGAATATCGGGATCTATCTGATGATTTTTCTGCGCCGAGGGTCCGCGAAAGTTGCCGAGGGAGCGACGCCGTAAGCGATCGCGCGGCAACGGCGATAATCAGGCGAGCGATCCCTTTGTGCTGGGAACATCGGGGTTACGAGGGTCGATGCTGACAGCCTGGCGGAGCGCCTTGGCGACCGCTTTGAAGATCGCTTCGGCGATGTGGTGATTGTTGCCGCCGTAGGCGACGTTGATGTGCAGGTTCAGCTTGGCATTGACGGCCAGGGCCTTGAAAAATTCCTCGACGAGTTCGACGGGGAATTGGCCGATCAAGCCGCCGGTGTATTTGGCGTTATAAACAAATGCGGCGCGGCCCGAGAGATCGATGGCGACACTTGCGAGGGTTTCATCCATAGGGACCGATGCCCATCCGTAACGGAAGATTCCTTTCTTATCTCCCAGGGCCTTTTCCAGCGCCTGCCCCAGGACGATGCCAACGTCCTCGACGGTGTGGTGCGCATCGACCTGTAAATCTCCCTCGGCCTGGGCGGTGAGGTCAATGAGGCTGTGGCGGCCCAGCAAGTCGAGCATGTGATCGAAAAAACCAACGCCGGTCTCGGCGGAGGTCTTGCCGGCGCCGTCGAGGTTGATGACGACCTTGACCTTGGTCTCGCGGGTCTGGCGGAAGATTTCAGAAGTTCGGCTCATATGACTCTATTTTCGGCATTTGGTTTTCGATCTTTGATGGCAAATCGCAAATCAAGCGGATTAGGCGGCTTTTCCGGCGGCCATCAGCTTTTTGATGCCGGCCAGCAGAGCATTTTTTTCATGGCTTTGGCCGACGGAAATGCGGAGCTTATCCGCCAATCCCGGCAGATCGAAGTGGCGGACCAGGATGCCCTGCTCCTTGAGGCCACGATGCATCTCCTTGGCGCATCCGCCGGGGACGGCGGCGAGGATGAAATTGGCCTGGCTGGGGGGAACGGCCCAGCCCAGTTGCGTCAATTCCGCGCCGACGCGGGTGCGTTCGGATTTGATATGATCCCAGGTCCAGCGCGCGTAGGACTGATCCTCCAGCGCGGCGGCGGCAGCGGCGATCGAAATCGCATCGCAGTTGTAACTGTCCTTCACCTTCATCATCTCCGCGATAACCGGCGGCTGAGCGATGGCGTATCCGAATCGCAGGCCGGCCAGGGAATACGCCTTGCTGAGCGAACGGGTCACGACGATGTTGGAGAATTGCCGCACGAGCGAAAGACAATTGTCTTCCGCGAAATCGACATAGGCTTCATCGACCAGCAATAAGCCGGCAAAGCGCCGGGCAAGCTCGGCGACTTTTGAGGGCGGAACAAACGTGCCGGTGGGGTTGTTGGGATTGACCAGGAAAATCGCGTTCGCTTTTGTCGCCGTGAGGCCGTCGATGGGCAGCGAATATCCTCGATCCCACGGCGCCACAACAAATTTGGCGTCCTGCAAACGCGCCAGGACCTCGTAGAGGGAATAGGTGGGGTCGGGATAAGCCAGCAACCCGCCCGACGGCACGAAGCATCGGGTGGCGATGGTCAGCAGATCATCGGTGCCGTTGCCCGCGATGATGTGGTCGCGAGTGACACCGTGGAGTTGCGCGGCGGCGTCGCGAAACGCGTCGGCCGTTGGATTGGGATAGCGGCGTAGGGTTTCCGCGTTGACGCCGGCAATGGCCTGCATCACGCGTTCGCTGGGAGGGAAGGGATTTTCATTGGTGTTGAGCTTGACGATGCGCTCCCCTGCCGCCGGCTGCTCACCGGGCGTATAGCCTTCCATCTCGCGCACGGTTGATCGAACAAACTGCGGGCCCATGGGCGTGGATTATAAGCGCCAGGGCCATTTTGGAAATGTTACAGGCCGTCGCGCGGCAGATGCATCAGAATAAGCCCAGGAACTTCTTACCCGCGCAGGAGTTTTTGCGTTTGGGATCGAGCAGCTCGGTAACGCGGATGGCGTCCATGCGATCCAGCAATGCGCTGGTTCCTTTGTTGGTTTTGAGATCCATTTCCTCTTTGTAGAGGGGCACCACGGCAAGAAAATAGACGACCTTTTTTTCCGCCATCGCCAGTTTTCGGAATCCTTTGTCCGCGGTGAGAGGCCAGGAGAGCATCGCGGAGCACATCGTGGTGTTGGGACCGTAAAAGCGGGCGGGATTTCCGTGGGGAAGGACCTGCGCCGGCGCGAGCCAGGAGCTGCGCTCGTGCGGCATGCGCGCCAGGGAATGAAGCAGGCGGATCGGCCAATAGTTGGCGTCGTCTTTTACGGCCGGCTCGGTCATGACCCACGTTGGCGGCAGACAGAGCACCAACTCCACGTAGGGATTCTCGTTGACCCCCAGCGGAACGCGCATGGGCTTTTCGCTCATGCCGCACGTGACCAACGTATAACAATTACGCTCCTGCGTGGGCCCGACGACCTGGATGTCGATCGGAGGCGCGCCGGAGATGGCCGGCTCATTCAATACGCTGGTGATATTTCCCAGGTACATATTGATATGTGCCCGAATTGTTTTAACCGCGGCAGGCCCGCTGATGGCGGACTCATACACACGATCGGATTGCGCCGCCGTCGAACTTCTCGTATCCTCTAACCGTGTCTCGCCCATGGTCTGCTCCTTTGGGTAGGCCCCCCCGGAAAGCATGAACCATCAACCGCTCAGCAAGAACCGCATTTGGTCGTTAATCCACCATTCACTAGTCGATCCGAATCTTCACGCTTTGCGCGTGAGCATCCAGATGTTCCGCCTCGGCCATTGCCCCAATGGCTGGCGCATCCTCCCTTAATCCCGCCTTATCATACCGCGCCAGGCTCGAACGTTTCAAAAATTCGTAAACACTGATACCGCTGGAAAACCGGGCGGTGGTATTGGTCGGGAGGCAATGGCTGGGCCCGGCGACGTAATCCCCCGCCGCCACCGGCGAATAAGGCCCCATAAACACCGCCCCGGCGTGGCGCAATTGCCTCAAAACGGCCGCATCGTCGCGGGTTTGGAGGTTCACATGCTCGGCCGCGAATTGGTCGGCCAGAGCGATCAGCTTTTCCATGGAGGGGTCGACAATGATGGCGCTGGAGGCCCCCAGGGCCTTTTCGATGGCCTCACGACGGTGCAGGGTGGTCAATTGCCGCTGGATGTGCTCAACCACGGCCTTGGCCAAGGGATGAGAGGTGGTCAGGAGAAAGCAGCTTCCCGGATCGTGCTCGGCCTGGGCAAGCAGATCGGCAGCGATGAAATCGGCCCGGCCGCTGTCGTCGGCGATGGTCAAAATCTCGCTGGGGCCCAGAAAGCTGTCGATCCCGACGCAGCCAGCCAGAAGGCGTTTGGCCAGCTGAACGTAAATGTTGCCTGGGCCGACGATTTTATCGACGCGCGGAATGGTCGGGGTGCCAAACGCCATGGCGCCAATCGCGGCCGCCCCGCCGGCAAGAAAGACTTCCGCCAATTGGAGTTCGTGGCATGCAGCCAAAACGAGATCACTGCGGCCATATTTGCTGGGAGGCGTGCAGACAACGATGCGTTTGACGCCGGCCACCTGCGCGGGCACGGCCAGCATGATCAGGCTCGATGGATACGCCGCCTTGCCGCCGGGGAAATAGAGTCCCGCCGAATCAAGCGGTGTAAGCCGCAAGCCCAACTCCACGCCGGGGCGTTTCAGCGGCGCCGGCTCCTTTGGCATGATGTGCGTTTGATATTCCCGAACCTGCGCAATCGATCGGCGAACGGCGGCAAGCTGCGCTACGGGCACTTGCTTGGCCGCTTGCGCCATCTCCGCCTGAGTCACGCGCATCTGAGCCAATGAGAAATCGGGGTCATCAAATTTACGGCAAATCTCGACAACCGCCTCATCCCCACGCGCGGCGACATCCGCCAGGATTTTTTGCACCGCCGCCGTCTGCTCCGCCCGATGGCCGCGCCCGGTCGCAAGATCCAGGGGGTCCAGGCGCAGTTCGCCCAATAGCGCCTCCACACGCGCCGCGTCGTCATGTTTACCAAGCTCTAAAATCGGAATCATCGCGTATTAGATTAGCAGGAAAATTTGCGATTTGCATCGCGGACCCAGGCTGGGAGAAATCACAAATTATTCAGTCACCCAGCAGGCCGCCAGATGATCCTGACCCCCCTGCTTGACTTCCAGAGGCGGCGCTTCGGTGGCACATTTTTTCAGAACTTTGAACCGTTCGCCACCGCTCTGCACTTCAATGGCGCCTCCCATATCGAGGACCGGAAGGGAAACGAGCGTTTCGGTCCCGCGATATTTCACGGAGATATCGGAGCCGTCGCTGTTCTCGGCCCGCTGCGCGGCCAAGCGAGTTAGATGGCAACGCGGGTGGAAAGGGCATCCGCCGGGAGGATTTTCGGGGGATGGGACTTCGCCGCCAAGAACGATACGGGCGGTTCGCCGGCGCGGGTCGGGCTCGGGAGCGGCCGACAGGAGGGCCATCGTGTAGGGATGCTTGGGATTGGAATAAAGTTCCCGCGCGGACGCTTTTTCGACGATTCGCCCCAGGTACATCACCGCCACATCATCAGAAAAATGCTCGACGACCGCGAGGTTGTGCGCGATGAACAGGTAAGCGATTTTTCGCTCCTGCTGGAGATCGGCCAGGAGATTCAATATCTGGCTTTGAATCGAGACGTCCAGAGCCGAGACGGGCTCGTCGCAGACGATGAAATTGGGTGAAAGCGACAGGGCGCGTGCGATGCCGATACGCTGACGCTGGCCGCCTGAGAATTCGTGGGGATATTTATTCGCGTCCGCTGCGTCCAGACCAACGCGCTGGAGCAGCGAAGCGACCATTTCGCGCTTGTCCGCTCCGCTGGCGATGCCATGCACCTGAATCGGCTCGCCGATGATGTTCCCGACGCGCATGCGCGGGTTGAGGCTGCTGACGGGATCCTGAAAGATGATCTGCATCTGGCGACGCAACTGGCGGAGTTCTTCGCCGCGATAGGCCAGGAAATCCTCCCCTTTGAACCTCACGCTTCCCGATGTGGGGGGAATGAGCCGAAGAATGCTCCGGCCGACCGTCGTCTTGCCGCAGCCGGATTCGCCGACCAGCCCCAGTGTTTTGCCGGGCTGAATGTCAAAGCTGACGCCGTCGACGGCCTTGATATAGCCGACGGTTCGGGAGAGGACGCCGCGCTTGATGGGGAAATAGGTGCGCAGGTCGCGAACTTCCAGCAGCGGGCCGTTGCTGGTCCCCAGGGCGCTTGCGATGGTGCCGATCATCGCCTTGCTCATGGCGCGACCTCCTGCTCGGACCGCTTGGCCGCAATGCTGGGCGAGGTCGCGGGCTTGTTGGCGAAATTCGGAATGTGATGGCAGGCCGCCCAATGCCCGCTGGAAACTTCGCGCAGCGCCGGCTCGGTGGACTGGCAGAGCGGATCACCATTCACGCGCGGGCAGCGCGGATGAAATTTGCATCCGCCTGGAAAATGGCGGGGATTGGGCACCGTTCCCGGGATCGCCTCCAACCGTTCGGCCGTCGATCCCAATCGCGGGACCGCCCGGAATAGCCCTTCGGTGTACGGATGCTGCGGCGAATCAAAGAGATCAAACACCGAGGCATATTCGACCACTTTGCTGGCGTACATCACGATCACGCGATCGGCGGTCCCGGCGACGACGCCCAGGTCGTGG
>CAZCKE010000201.1:0-7561 GCA_964499005.1 uncultured Tepidisphaeraceae bacterium | reverse complement strand
GCGGCCGACCGAGAAGAATCAGGCGAGTCCGGAATCCTTCGCCGGAAATAGGATACCACTATGTAGTCGGATGTCCATTGGAATTGAGGTGGAAATCGGGGAGCGACATAAGGTTTCGTTACGGTATCCAATGGGGCCAAACCATTGCAAACCGCAGATCGTTTACCACAATGGCGCACGAAAATGAGGGCATCGGCGTTACGTGGCCTGCCAAAGGTATCTAAACCGAATAGGACAAGGTGATCGTATGAGCCAGGCATTTGGCATCATCGGGTTGGAAGTGATGGGGCGGAATATCGCGTTGAACATCGAGCGCAACAGCTTTCCCATCGCGGTTTTCAATCGGACGACGGAGAAGACTGAGGAATTCATCAATGGGATTGCCAAGGGGAAGAAAGCCAAGATGGGCAAGACGTATGAGGAATTCGTCGCGTTGTTGGAGAGGCCGCGACGGATTTTGATTATGGTCAAGGCGGGAAAGCCGGTCGATGCGGTAATCGCGAGCCTCAAGCCTCTGCTTCAGCCGGGGGATATTGTGATCGATGGGGGGAATTCGCTGTTTACGGATACCGAGAAGCGAGTGAACGATCTGGCGCCGACGGGGATTCGGTTTTTTGGGATGGGTGTCAGTGGCGGGGAAGAGGGGGCGCTGTGGGGGCCGAGCTTGATGCCGGGCGGCGATGAGGAATCGTACAAACATTTGGAGCCGATCCTGACCAAGGTCGCGGCCAAGACGGATGATGATGGGCCTTGCGTGGCGTATTGCGGCGCCAAGGGGGCCGGGCATTTCGTGAAGATGGTTCACAACGGGATCGAGTACGGCGACATGCAGTTGATCGCCGAGGCGTATGATCTGCTGAAGAATGTTGCCGGTTTGAATAACAAGCAACTCAAGGATGTTTTCATCGAGTGGAATGAAGGAGTGCTCAAGAGCTTTTTGATCGAGATCACGACGAAAGTGATCGACTTTGCCGATCCCAAGGGAACGGGCAAGCCGTTGGTCGAGCAGATTCTGGATGTGGTGGGAATGAAGGGGACGGGGACGTGGACGATCAAGGCGGCGCTGGATTTGCAGGTTCCGGTGCCGACGATGGCGGCGGCGGTGGATTCGCGAGAGATTTCGATGCTGAAGGCGGAGCGCGTGGCGGCGTCCAAGCAACTGGCCGGCCCAGCGACGCAGAAATTCTCCGGCGACGTGAAGAAATTCGTGCAGGACGTGCGCGATGCACTGTATTGCAGCAAGATTTGCTCGTACGCGCAGGGGATGGCCCTGCTGGCCGCCGCCAATAAGGCATACAACTACGGCATCCGTCTGGATGAGATGGCGCGCATCTGGAAGGCGGGGTGCATTATTCGGGCGATTTTCCTGGATGAGATCAAGAAAGCGTTTCACGAGCAACCGGGATTGCCGAATTTGCTCGTGGCGAATCGATTTCGCGAAGCGATACTGCCGCGACAGGATGCTTGGCGGCGGATTGTGCAGCAGGGCGCTCAGACGGGGATCGGCACGCCGGCGTTCAGCGCTTCGCTGGCGTATTACGATTCGTATCGGCGAGAACGTCTGCCGGGGAACTTGATCCAGGCCCAGCGGGATTTCTTCGGCGCGCATACATATGCCCGCAGCGACAAGCCGGATGAGATGATTCATACGGAATGGTCGCAATCGAAATAAGAAGCTTAATTTTTACCGCGGAGACGCAGAGGACGCAGAGAAAACCAAGAACCAAATCTATTTTTTTGATTTTTCTGCGCTCTCTGCGTCTCCGCGCTAAAAACCCGCCCTTTCGACTTATGAATGTTCTCGGCCTTGATATTGGTTCCTCTTCCGTCAAGGCCGGTATCGTCCGTCAGGGGAAAATCGTCGGCAGCTTGGTTCGTGCTTCCTTTCCGACCCATTTCGATGGCGCTCGGGCGGAGGTTCCCACCGATGGTGTGTTGAAAGCGATCGCCAGCGCGGTGGCGGATTTGGGGAGTCGGGCGAAGAAAGTGGATGCGGTAAACTTTTCGGTGATGTCGCCGGCGTGGGTGGCGATGGATCGGAAAGGCAAGGCGTTGACGCCGCTGGTGACGCATCAGGATCGGCGGAGTGTGGAGATCGCCAGGGATTTGGCCCAGCGCGTTGGGGAGAAAAGATGGCTGGGGATCGCGGGGAATCTGCCGTTTCCCGGGGGGATCAGCGCGACGACGGCGGCGTGGTTTGCCAAGAATCAGCCGGGCATTCTTCGGCGAGCGGACTTAATCGGGCATCTCAATACCTACCTGCATCGGCAGATTACCGAGGCGTGCGTCATCGATCATTCAAATGCATCCTTTACCGGCTTATACGAAACAGTGAAGCAGGGGGGATGGAGTGAAGAATTATGCCATGCGGTCGGGGTCGAGTCGTCCAGGCTGCCACGGATTTTGGAGTCGAATGTCGTTCCGGGCGTCGTGAAATTGGCGGCAGCGCGAAAGCTGGGGATCACACAGGGGATGCCGGTGATGACGGGGATGATCGATACGAGCTCGGCGATGGTGCTGGCGGGGGCGACGGTGGGGCAGCTTTTTAACGTGAGTGGGTCGACGGATGTGCTGGGGTTGTGCGTCGATGAGCCGCGCCCGCATCCGCGGCTGCTGACGCGGGCGCTGGGGATCGGGCGAAAATGGATGTCGGTGGGGACATTGGCGGCGGCGGGGTCGGCGATCACGTGGATGAAGGCGCAGTTCTTTTCGGAGATGTCGACGAACGCGTATTACAAATTGGTTTCAACACTGGCGCATTCGTCGCGGCGGCATGCGGCAATGTCGGGCGTGGAATTCGATCCTTACCTGGCCGGCGAACGCACGAGCATCGAGCAGAAGAAGGCGGCATTTCGAGGTCTGACGCTGGCGACGACGCGGGAGGATTTGCTCATTGCGGTCATTGATGCGCTGGCGAAGGCGAGCGGGGCCCGACTGGCGCTGCTCCAAACCAATCGTGCCAGGATGCTGCGGCGCGTGATCACCAGTGGCGGGGCGGCGCGGAGCATGCACGAGGTGCTCCACCGCGATTGGCCGGGGCGATGGACGTTTGCGAGCGAGGAGGAGGCGTCGCTGCGAGGTCTATCAGCCGTCGATCCGGTTCAAGCTTGATGCTGTTTTACGATGCCGGCTGTTCGGTGATCAGCGCCTGAAGCTGCTGCATGGCTTGATCGGGGCGGCTCATTCCCCTGTAGATTTCGACCAGTTTCATGCGCACGGCTCGCTGGACGGCGCGGCTGTGGGTCTCGAAGAGCATCTTGTTGAAGAAATCCGCCTGTTGGTCCAGGTTCGAGCCCCTCATCATATCGCTGGCTTCAAAGACCGCGGCCACGCCCATGGCATCGGAGTCCTTGGCGACGCTGGAATAATGTTCGATGAACCAGGTGTAGTTGTTCATCCCCTGAAGAGTCGCCGGATCGGGGCCCGAGGGCATGTTCGCGGGAGCGCCGGCATCGTCGGCGCGCAACAGGGTCGCCGCGCTCAGGGCCACAAGAGCCGCAATGATCCAATAGGACTTACGTCGCATAGAACCTCCCAAATGTGAGTATCCATCGCGGCAAAGGGGTTGCAGGAGGTGGAAGCCGCGCAGTTCCGCCTTTGGCTTATGTTACCCGCCGGGGTCGGTGACGTTGGCAAATTCGCAGGAGATCGCAAATCCGCATGGGAAACGAGCCAACGGGCCGATTTAACGTATACATTAGAGACAGGGCGCTTGTACCACTGGTTTGGCCGGAGCGGCTGCATTGTGTAAGGGGTTTGTCCACAGTATCTTACCCCGCCTTTTAAGCTGTTGTTGTGAGGACGGGCTAAAATGAATCGAGTGCGAGACAACATCCGAAATGTCGCGATCATCGCTCACGTCGACCATGGAAAGACAACACTGGTCGATGCTCTGCTGCGCCAAAGCGGGAATTTCCGCCAAAGCCAGGTGCAGCAGGACACGCTTCTGGACAGCAACCCCCTGGAACGCGAGCGGGGCATTACGATCCTGGCTAAGAATGTGGCCATCACATACACGGGTCCTGATGGAGCGGTGACCAAGATTAACCTGATCGATACCCCCGGCCACGCCGACTTTGGCGGCGAGGTCGAGCGGGTGTTGGGGATGGCCGATGGGGTCTTCTTGCTGGTGGACGCGGCCGAGGGGCCGATGCCCCAGACACGGTTTGTCCTCAAAAAAGCGTTCCAACACGAGCTCCGACCCATCGTGGTGATCAATAAGGTGGACCGGCCTGATGCGCGGGCTCACCAGGTCCTGGACGAGGTATTTGATCTGTTTGTGGAACTGGGGGCGGATGATGAAGCCTTGGACTTCCCCGTGCTCTACGCCAGCGGACGGGCGGGGACGGCATCGTGGGAATTGGAAGACAAAGCAACAGATATCCTGCCGGTCTTCGAGGCCCTGCTCAAGCATGTTCCGGCCCCGCATGGTGATCCTGAGAAATCGCTTCAGATTCAGATCAGCAGCATCCTCTACAACGACTATGTGGGCCGAATTGGGGTGGGTCGAATCTTCAACGGCAGAATCCGCAGTGGCCAGCAAGTGACCGTTTGCCGGCGGGATGGGACGCAGGTCAAAAGCAAGGTGCAGCAGGTGCAGGTATTTGACGGCCTGGGTCGCAAGAATTCCGAGGAGCCGGTGGAGGCGGGGGACATTGTCGCGCTGGTGGGGCTGGAAACGGTGGACATCGCCGACAGCATCTGCGATCCGACCGATCCCAAGCCGCTGGAGGCAGCGGAGATCGAGCCGCCGACCCTGACGATGATGTTCAGCGTCAACGATTCGCCGTTCGTCGGGCGCGAAGGCAAATACGTCACGAGCCGAAACCTTCGCGAGCGATTGATGAAGGAACTGGAGAGCAACGTCGCTCTGAAGGTGGAGGAGACCGACAACAAAGACGCGTTCAAGGTTTCCGGCCGCGGCCTGCTGCACCTGGGCATCCTGATCGAAAACATGCGGCGCGAAGGATATGAACTATCGATCAGCAAGCCGCACGTGATCATTCGTAAGGACGACGCCGGCAATTCGCTGGAGCCGATTGAATATCTGGTGATCGACGTGCCGGAGAAAAATTTGGGCGGCGTGATGGAACTGGTCGGCAACCGCCGGGGCGAATTGGTCCGCATGGACAATCGCGCCGGGCAGGTGCATCTGGAATTCACGATTCCCGCCCGCGGCCTGATCGGGCTGCGCACGCGAATGCTGACGGCCACACAGGGCGAAGCGGTCATGCATCATAATTTCCATGAATATGCCCCGATGCGCGGCGAAGTCCCCGCCCGGATCAACGGCGTGATGGTCTCCAACTGCGCCGCCAATGTGAACGCCTACGCGCTCAATACCCTCCAGGACCGCGGCGTCTTGTTCGTCGAGCCCGGCGAAGCGGTCTACGAAGGCCAAGTCGTGGGCGAGCATTGCCGGGACGACGATATCGTCGTCAATCCGACTAAGGCCAAGAAGCTCTCGAACATGCGAACGACCTCCAGCGATGAGAATATCATTCTCAAGCCCGCGCGAAAGATGACGCTCGAGCAGGCGCTGGAATACATCGAGGAAGATGAGCTGGTCGAGGCGTCGCCACAGAATATTCGGCTGCGGAAGGACCTGCTGACGGAGAACGCGCGCAAGCGGGCTGGGCGGAAAAAGTCGACGGAGATGGTGGAGGCGTAAAGGCTGTTACTTCTTCGCCGCAACCAAGCGCTTGGCGAAGGCAGTGTGTTCCACCGAATTCAACCCTGCGTGGAGCGTTGTCATTAGTTGCTGGTAATCTCGTCGCAAGAGCCCATCGATATGTATCCACAGCCCCGGAAAAACCCGGGTGCGGCTGACGCCATCAGCATCGATCAACAGCTCCTTGTCAGCTTTTAAGTCGAAATGTCTCAGTTTTCCTTCCTTGAGAGAAAGCACAAGGTATTCAAGCACGCCGTGCCGCATGTAATCTTGTCGCTTGCCGTGCAGATCGAGCGAATGCGTGCTGTGAGCGATCTCGGCGACCAGCTCAGGAGGGCCTTGAATGTAGTCATCCCGGCTTGTTTTGGATTGACCGCCATATTCAGGGCGGATTCGCAGAAAAACGTCGGGTTGCAACTCGGCATTGTCCGCGAGCAAGAGAGTCGCGCTATCGCCGCTTTGCACGCCTGGTGTATTTCCTTCGTACGCAAAAAAAAGCGTGCTGAGTGTCGTATGATACGCGCTATGCTCGAGTCTCAGTGGCGGTGACACGTAGACGATCCCTCCCACGAGTTCCGCCCTGAAGCTCTCGGGCATCTTCTCGTAAATGCGATGAAACTCCGCGCGAGTCATGCGATCGCCCGACTGCATTTGGTCCGGCACACCCTTGCGAATTCTTCCGGTTTGAATTTGCGTCATTTGCGGCTCGATTATCCGATATTATATCATACCAAAATTGAGTAAGCTTTTGAGTTTCTAATGGTAAATCGTCCACTCATCGGCATCACCATCGACACCCACGCCGACGGCGACAAATATGAATCGCCGATGGCCTATGCCCAGGCTGTCGAAAAAGCGGGGGGGCTGCCAGTTTTGATTCCGTATCGCACGAACCTGTCCTTGATCCCGCAGCTCGTCGATCGTCTCGACGGCATCCTCTTCTCCGGCGGCGACGATCTCGATCCCGTCCTCTACGGCGAAACCTGGCACCCCAAAGCTCAGCGCATTGATCCGGCACGGCAGAAATTTGAGTTGGCCCTGATCACCGAGGTCGAAAAGCGGCGAATGCCCACGCTCGGCGTATGCATGGGTTCACAGCTGATGAACGTCCACCGCGGCGGCAGCCTGCACCAGTTTCTTCCCGATGTGCCCCGCGAGGTATCGATCGAGCATCGGAAGGCGGAGGGAATGCCCGGGTGTCATGGAGTGAAGCTGGACATCGCTTCGCCATTGGGGACGGCAATCGGTCAATCCGAGATTTCGGTCAATACGTTTCACAAGCAGGCAGTAAACCGTTTGGGTCGGGGATTGAAAGTCATCGCGACGGCGCCGGATGGGATCATTGAGGGGTTTGAGGATCCGACATTTCCGCTCTTTGCGGCAGTGCAATGGCATCCCGAACGCCTTCACGCCGAGCCCCAGCACCTCGCTCCGTTTATCTTGTTGGTGAATACCGCACGAAGCGCGCCCAAGCATTCATAACCGTCGTTGCCTGCGAACTGGTTTCTTACGCCGCATTCTTCGACGGTTCATCGATCTCCACCCGGTTGCGCCCCGAATGTTTCGCTCGATACAGCGCCTGGTCTGCCAACTCGACGATCGATAGCGGAACCTGCCCTTTCAAGTTGGCCACTCCAAAGCTGCACGTCACGCGCACTTCGGTATCCCGGAATCGTATCGCATTCGATTCGATTCCCGTGCGCAGCATTTCGGCCAGCTCGGCCGCTTTTTTGATCGGGGTATTCGGAAGCAGGACCGTGAATTCTTCGCCTCCATAACGGCAAATGACGTGATCGGCCGCGCAAGTCTCGGTGAACGTCGTCGCCACGATTCGCAACCCTTCGTCCCCGAAACTGGGCCCATAAGTTGCATTGACCAACTTGAACCGGG
>CAZCKE010000200.1:0-7598 GCA_964499005.1 uncultured Tepidisphaeraceae bacterium | reverse complement strand
GAGTTTTTCCCAGCCGATGGAATTGGATTGAGGCATCGGGTGAATGTAACGGTGTCGGCGGGATTCTAAAAAGAGAGATCGGCAGGAAAACCGCCAAGAGATTTTGGGGCAGATTTGGGGCAAAACGGCCTCCAGAAACAGTCCAGAGGCAGTTCAACGCCAGTTCGCACTCAGTTCATAAGTCCCGTTTACAAGGGCGTTAAGGCTCGATTTTTAGGTAATAGCGAAGGTTCCGACCTTGGTTCGGGACCAAGAGGTCGCGCTACACAACGATCCCTGGCGGAGTTTGAGTGACTGCTGACAATTCGCTTGCATCCTTACAAGAGTAGTCACGGCTTTCATCCTTTCGCGGATTGCACCATCGCCGCGATGCCGGCGCGCAGAGCCTCCGGCAAATCCGGCCACGCTCGGATCAAATCAGCCAACCCAGCATGATTTGAAGCGATTACTGACAAGTCAGGTGACAAGTTGAAAACTGCGGCTTCGGAAATATCGGGCTGGTCGGCACTTGTATTTTGACGTGACCGGTTTTCAAGACCGGCGCATTCAACCGCTCTGCCACGCCTCCCGGTCTGCTTTCAACCGTATCGGCTCCCTCCAAACCCGTCAAACCCGCTTTCCCGTCCTTTTTCTTTGCATGCTTGGGCCAAGCATGTTACCACTGGGAAGATGTCGATTCTGGCCGATATTTTGCAGCATAACCAGCGCTTCGTGGAGCAAAAGGAATATGAGCCGTTCCTCACCGATGCGTTTCCCGACAAGCGCCTGGTCGTCATCACCTGCATGGACACCCGCCTCGTTGAGCTTCTCCCCCGCGCGATGAACATTCGCAACGGCGACGCCAAGGTGATCAAAAACGCCGGCGCCATCGTCTCCCACCCTTTCGGCAGCGTGATGCGCAGCGTGCTGGTGGCGATCTACGAGCTCGATGCCGCCGAGATCGCCGTCGTCGGCCACTACGGCTGCGGCATGACGGGCCTCAACCGCGAACGCGTTCTCGAAAAAGCCCGCGCCCGCGGCGTCTCGGCGCAAACCCTCAAAACCCTCCAGCACGCCGGCATCGATCTCGAAGGCTGGCTCCGCGGATTCGACTCCCCCGAAGACGGCGTCCGACAGAGCGTCAGCGTCATCCGCCATCATCCCCTGCTTCCCAAAGGCATTCCCGTCCACGGCATGATGATCAGCCCCGAGACCGGCCGTCTCGATCTCCTCTGCGACGGCTACAAAGGATGAAACAACCGCCATGACCGACTCCTCCTATCCCTGTCCTTGCTGCGGCTATCTCGTCCTCCATCAGTCAGCCGGAAGCTTGGAGACTTGCCCCATCTGCTGTTGGAAAGACCACCTCGTGCAGTTGGCCTTCCCCATGATGTCCGGCGGCGCCAATGCCCACAGCCTGCACGACGCCCAGAAAGCATTTCAAGAAACCGGCGCCTCCGACGCGCAATTCACAACCCACGTGCGCCCTGTGCAATCCTCCGATCAACGCGACCCCGGCTGGCGAACCTTCGATCCCGCCAACGACCCCTATCTCTGGTGGGAATCGCTCGAGCATCGCCAGTGGTGGAAAAAATTCGGCAAGCCCAGTGCCCTCTACTGGTGGCGAAGCGATTTCTGGCTCATCCAGCAAACCCCCGGCTGGCGCTTCCACGGCGCCGCCGCGGAAGGCCAACCCTATCCAATCGAGGGCATCGACGTCTGGCAAAACAAATGGCAACCCCTCGAAGGCGAGCTCGCCATCGTCAAAGACCCCCACCACGGAAAAATCTTCCAATTCTCCGTCCATCAAATCACGGCCGGCGACCGCCAAGCCACCTTCGCCGCCGGCGAATTCTCCAACGGCATCTGGGGATTCTACGTCCCCGATTCACCTCATTGAACTCGCCCGAATACAAGGTTCGCATCGCATTTTTCGTGCGTGCCGGACGTTTTGAGCGGCTGTCATGGATGTCAAGGGCGATAGGGGGGCTCTGTTCCCAAACTCCCGCCTCATTTCGTTCCGCCGCCGGGGGCCGATTCCTTGGGGAGAACCGGCGGCGACAGCGTCGCGAGGAACTGGTGGGAAGATTTGTCAGGAGCACATCGAGAGCCGCCAGACGCACGGCAGCCCACGTGTCCGCCGAGCCTGGGTGTTGCGGGGCGAGAAAGTCTGACAGAAAACGGTGGCGCATCTCATGCGGCAACGGGACGTTCGGGCCCGACAGTCGATCTTTGAATACATCGAGGCGTTTTACAATCGAAAACATCTACACAGTTCGCTACGCTATGTCAGCCCCGAAACGTTCGAGGCTAGCCTCAATTGATCCCATTGGCATGTCCACCGTTCGCGGGGAAGGCCATACATACCATTACACACCAAAAAGGTTCCAAAGCACCCTTGCCCAATAAATCTTTCTACAACACCCACGCCACCCCCCAACTCTCCCGCCCCTCCTTTGCCCCCTTCCGCGACCTACCCGGCCCCGGCGGTGGGCCAACCAAAGGCACCTTCGTCTTCACCCAATGGCTCATCAACCTCATCGAAAATCGCAAGCCCGATTACCTCGCCATGGCCATCGATTCCGGCGATGAAACCGTCTTCCGCCGCGAGTTCTACCCCGATTACAAAGCCCATCGCCCGCCCCCTCCGCCCGATCTGCTCCCTCAGGAAAAACGCATCCTCCAGATCGTCCATGATGCCAACATCCCCATCTTCGCCAAGCCCGGCTTCGAGGCCGATGACATCATCGCCACCATGGCTCGGCGTCTCACCAAACAGGGCTTCGATACCGTCATCGTCTCCAAGGACAAAGACCTCCGTCAGCTCCTCGACGACCACACCCAGCTCTACGACGTTCAGGCCGACAAATTCATGAACCCCGCGCGCCTCGCCGCCGAGTACGGTTACACCCCCGCCCAGGCCATCGACATCCAAACCCTCATGGGCGACGCCGTCGACAACGTTCCCGGCATCCCCGGCGTCGGTGAAACAACCGCCGCCAAGCTCATCGCCGCTCACGGTTCCGTCGAAGGCATTCTAAAAAATCTCGACCAGCTCACTCCTAAGCTTCGTGAAAATGTCCAGAAGCACGCCGCCACTCTCCCCATCGCACGTCGCCTCGTTACACTCAAGGACGATGTCGAAGTCGATTTCGATCCCGAAAAATGCCAGTTCCACGGACTGCCCGTCGCGGCGATTCGCCCCCATCTTGAACACCTCGGCTTCACCAGCCTCCTGAAAAAATTCTCCGATTCCTCTGCCGCACCCGCTCCCGCCAAACTCAAGCCCGCGTCCCTCCCCCCCGACGCCGGCCTGTTCGGCTCTCTCGCTGAAACCGCCGCGCCCGCGGCTCCGACCGCACCTATCGAAACCGCCGAAGGCTCCGACTACCGCCTCGTCCATACTCCCGAACAGTTCGAGAAATTCCTGACTGAACTCCGCGCCCAAAAACGCTTCGCCTTCGACACCGAAACCGACGCCCTGGGCGCCATGGCCTCCGAGCCCGTCGGCATGAGCTTCAGTTGGCAGCACCGCACCGGCTGGTACATCGCCATCGCTGGCCCTGCGGGCTCTCAATTCCTCGACCGCGAATCAGTCCTCTCCAAGCTCAAGCCGATTCTCGAAAACCCGAAAATCAAAAAAATCGGCCACAACATCAAATACGATCTGCTCGTGATGCGCCAGGCCGGCGTCAACATGCGTGGCGTCGAGCTCGACACCATGATCGCCGCCTTCCTCCTCGACGCTAGCCGCCTCCAGTTTGGCATCGATCGCCTCGCACTCGACCTGCTCAATTTCCGCAAAGTCCCCACCAGCGATTTGATCGGCTCGGGCAAAGCCCAAATCTCCATGCGCCTCGTGGATCTGGACCGTATCGCCGCCTATGCCTCCGAAGACGCCGACATCGCCCTGCGCCTCGCCGACCTTCTGGGCGCCCGCCTTCGCGAAATCCCCGCCCTCCAAAAACTTTCCGATGAGGTCGAAACCCCGCTTATCGACGTCCTGGTCGAAATGGAGGCCAATGGCATCTCCGTCGACCCCTCCATCCTCAAGGAGCAAAGCGAAGTCCTCGCCACCCGTGTCGAAGAACTCCGCAAAAAAATCTTCCAATCCGCCTGCTTCGAGTTCAACCCCGATTCCCCCAAGCAGTTGCAGGATGTCCTGTTCAATCGTCTCAAGCTCCCGATCATCAAGCGCACCAAGACCGGCCCCAGCACCGACGTCGAAGTCCTCGAAAAGCTCTCCGACAAACACGACTGCCCTCGCCTCATCCTTGATTACCGCAGCCTGGTCAAACTAAAAAACACCTACCTCGACAACCTCACCGATTACGTCAACCCGCGCACCCACCGCATCCACGCCAGCTTCAATCAGGTCGGCGCCGCTACCGGCCGGATCAGTTGCTCCGATCCCAACCTTCAGAACATCCCCATCCGCACCGATGAAGGCCGCCGCATTCGTCTCGCCTTCGTCCCCGGCGACCGCGGCAAAAACGTCCTCCTCACCGCCGATTACAGCCAGATGGAGTTGCGCGTCCTCGCTCATTTCACCCAGGAGCCCGCGCTCCTCAGCGCCTTCGAAGCCGACGAGGACATCCATCGCGCTGTCGCCGCCGAGGTTTTCTCTGTTCCCCTCGACCAAGTCACCCGCGACCAGCGCGGCCAAGCCAAAACCATCAACTTCGGCATCATCTACGGCGTCACCGCTTACGGCCTGGCCCGCCGCATCGAGGGCCTCACCGTCCAATCCGCCGCCGACCTGATCGCCCGCTACAACAAACGCTTCCCCTCCATCCAAAGCTTCCTCGACAAATGCGTCATGGAAGCCCGCACTCAAGGCTATGTCGAAACCATCCTCGGCCGCCGCCGCCCCATCCCCGAAATCAACAGCGGCATCGTCTCCATCCGCAATATGGGCGAGCGCATGGCCATCAACAGCGTCGTCCAAGGCTCCGCCGCCGACCTCATGAAGATCGCCATGAACAACGTCCATCGCCGCCTCAAATCCAAAAATCACCCCAGCCGCATTCTTCTCCAGGTTCACGACGAGCTCGTCTTTGAAACCCCCGCCGACTCCGCTCAATCCGAAGCCGGCTTCATCCGTCATGAAATGACCAGCGCCATGAAGCTCAAAGTCCCCCTCAAAGTCGACGTCGGTTGGGGCAAAAACTGGCAGGAAGTAAAATAACGCGCAAACTCTTCCTCCGGCGTGGTCAGCTCCGCTGACCACGTTCTCACCGCCCCAAATTTCACTTTGCTTTCTCCCACACCATTAATTACATTTCCTGAAGCGTTCAGGGGCCCAACCCTCGATTTGTAAACACCATCATGGAACTCTCCCCCGCCCCCAAACCCTTCGGCCCCTTCACCGACAAACGCCCCCGCATCTACGAACCCCTTCCCGTACAGCTCATCGCCATTGACGACTGCTCCCTGTTCGCCGCGGCCGGTCTCGAACGCGATCTCGACGATTTCTACGTCAATCTTCTGGGCTTCGAGCGTGACCCCGCTCCCGACACCCTGGTCTACCGCGCCGAAAACTGCCGCCTCATCTTCACCATCATCGAGCAGCGCCCCACTCGCCCCGACATGCGCCCCCTTGGCATCGCCATCCACTCCCTCCCCGAACTCGTCCAAAAGCTCAACGACCAGGCAATCGAATTTACTCGCCAACGCGGCCTAACCCCCGGCGCCGACGCTCTCCTTCTCCCCGACCCTGCCTCCAACCCCCTCGAAATCACCGAATTCCGCCTCGCCTTCTAATCCTCCCCCTTTCTTTCATCATTTGTCACTTGAAGCTGTTTCAAAACCTCCCGCGCGGCGGTGCGCCGCGGATGGCGGAGGCTGGCAAGAAGCGACGACGAGCCGTATTAAAGCCAAATACGGCGAGAAGGAGCGACGCGGCCAGCCTCCGCCAGACGCAAGCAACGCCCGCGCGAGGTTTTGAAACAGCTTCTTATCATTTATCATTCTTCCCATTGTTCCACGGTAAGCCCATCATCGGCATCGCCGGCGGCATCGGCAGCGGCAAGTCCACCGTGGCTCGCGCCTTCGCCGATCTCGGCTGCCTTGTCATCGACTCCGACGCCCTCACCACGACCGCCTATCAGGACCCCAAAGTCCAAACCCAACTCCGCCAGTGGTGGGGCGACTCGATAATTCTTCCCAATGGCCAAATCAACCGCCCCGAAATCGCCCGCTATATTTTCACTGACGAATCCCAGCGCAAGAATCTGGAACAACTCCTCCACCCCATCGTCGAGGCCCTGCGCCGCCAAATCATGGCTCAGGCCGCCTCTAACGCGCAAATAAAGGCCTATGTTTGGGATACACCCCTCCTCTTCGAATCCGGCCTCAATACCCAGTGCGATGCCATCGTATTTGTGGATGCGCCACGACCCCTTCGTTTGGCCCGGGTCGCTCAAAATCGCGGTTGGACCAATGCCCAACTCGCCCAGCGCGAAAATTTGCAATGGCCCCTAGACAAGAAGCGCGAAATATCCGATTATGTCATAGACAACACCGCCGACGCGGATTTGATCCGCGGTCAAGTCGCTGAACTGCTTTCCCGAATTCTCGCGAGACTTTTGCAGGATGGAGCCTAAAATCTCCTGGGAAACGGGCGGAACCCATTTGTTAACCCTGCTTTCTTTCGAGGAATTATTCGAGGAATTAGTGGTGCTCGGGTAATGATTTGAAGGGGCTCCGGGGTGCATGGATGCAATGCTAGGCATGGACGCGAGCCTCATTCGATATTCACGTGGTTTCGGACCTATTGCGCCGAACACTTACAAACATCAATCGTCGCAATGAAATGTTCGATTCGTCGGTTCTTTTGTTAGATGCCTCGGCTGTCGCCGCGGCGCAGGAATGATTTGATCCCAAAAAATTACAGATAGATTTTCGGTTGTAAGTCCCACCCTCCCGCTTAGCGAAGCGGCTGGCCAGGCCCGTTGGTTATGGATCGACCACCCCCTCGCGCCAGTTCGGTCGGGATTCGACGCTCCTGCCCATGGCGGTCAGGATGCCCCGAATCCGGCGGGAACGTGACTCTCGATCCGTCTCATATCTTTCAGGAGGCCTTTCATGGCTAAGACAAGCAGCACTCGTACTCGCCGTTCCAGCTCTTCTCAATCTCATTCTCGAGATCACGACGAAACGCCGGAACCCAAATCACAAGAAAACAATTCCCCGGCCGTCGCTACCGCCTCTCGCGCCGAAATCGCCGAGCCCGCGCCAAAAGCCGAGCCCCGCAACGGTGACCCCACCCCCTCCGAGGACGTCGCTAATTTTGACGCCGAGACCAACGCCAAATACGAGCAGGTCAAAGGCGGCAAGCTTTACATCAAAGACCTTCAAATGATGGACGTGCACAAGCTGCACGACATCGCCAAGGACGAAGGCATCGTCGATTACGTCGGCCTTAAAAAGCAGGACCTGATCTTCCAGATCCTCCGCTCCCGCATCCGCCAGAACGGTCTGATGTACGGCGAAGGCGTCCTCGAAATCCTGCCCGACGGCTTCGGCTTCCTCCGTAGCCCCGAATACAACTATCTCCCGTTCCCCGACGACATCTACAACAGTCCTAGCCAAATTCGCCGCTTCGCCCTGCACCACGG
>CAZCKE010000199.1:0-7616 GCA_964499005.1 uncultured Tepidisphaeraceae bacterium | reverse complement strand
GTCTTCTGGGAATACGCCGGCCAGGGAAAACTCGTCCCCGATGAGCTGACCATCAAGCTCTGGCGGCAATACATTAAGGGAATGGAAATGATCAACCAGTTCCATTCCGACAGTGAAATCCTCGTCCTCGACGGCATCCCGCGCAACCTCACGCAGGCCAAGCTCCTCGACGACACGATCGAAGTGGTCAAAGTCATTCACCTGGTCTGCTCCGATTTGAACAAAATGGTCGAGCGTCTGCGCCGCCGAGCCCTTCGCGAAAACCGCTTTGACGACGCCAGCGATCAGGTCATCCGAAAGCGCCTGGAAACCTACGAGCGCGATACCCGGCCGGTCCTGGGCTATTACCCCCCGGAACGCGTCGTTCGTGTCGAGGCGACGATGTCCCAGATCCGCGTCCTCAGCCAGCTGATTGAGATTTTGGTTCCCCTCAAGGAAGAGTTTGACCATGCCCGCGAGCAGAATGCTGCCGCCAAGGAGCCGGTCAACGCCGACTCTGCCGTTGCGTCGGGTAAGAACTAGGGCCTGTCTGATGAATCAGCGAGTGTGAGGCGAAGCGGATTTCGATCGCATGCAAGGAGCGACGACGAGCAGTATTCGAAGCAAATACGGCGAGGAGGAGCAACGCCGCAGGCGATCGAAAGACGCGAGCATCGCATTCGCTGATTCATCAGACAGGCCCTAAAGCAATTCAATTCAATGCGAATCTCGCGACGGTGTCGCTGGGATCGATTTATGATCGGCTCAAATACTCCCCCGTCTCCGTGCTGATCTTGATCTTTTCCCCAATCACGATGAACCCCGGCACTCGCGTCGTCAGCCCTGTCTCCAATGTCGCTTCCTTCAACTGATTCGTCGCCGTCGCTCCTTTAATGATCGGCGGCGTATCCTTCACTTCCAGATCCACTGCCGCCGGGAGCGTGTAGGAAACTACCAGCCCTTCGTGAAACAGCGCCGTGAACTGCGTGTTCGGCTTGATATACAGAATATCATCCCCAAAAACCGCCTTGGGAACAGTGGTCTGATCGTACGTCTCCATGTCCATCACAATATGCCCATCATTGTCGGAGTAGAGGTATTCCACTTGCCGGCTGTCGAGGCTCGTCGTCTCGATGTCATCCGTCGCTCCCACCCGTTTGTCCTGAATGGTCCCCTTGGAGACGTCGCGCAGCTTGAATTGCACTTTGGCCCGTAGGTTGCCCGGCGTATTGTGGTCCGCGTTGGTTACCACAAACAGCTTCCCATCAATAATGACCGCCTGCCCCCGACGAATATCACTGGCTCGCATGGAAAAACCTCTTCAAACACGATTTTATGGAACAATCAGCCTCAAGTGAGGGCCGAAAACCCTACCCGCCGGCATCGATTCCGTCAAACCAGACGCAACCCCCGATCGGGCCAAAAAATCGCGGATTTCCAGCTTCAGACGCCCGATTGCCCCGATGCCAGCCTCGCCGCCCCGCGCGCCGCATGAAAGTCGTCCTCGCCGCAACTCAGCGTCCATCCCGGCTGTGCCAGGCTCGTCAAATGCGTCCCCACTTTTTCTCGGATCACCGAAAGCAAATGCCTTAGCCTCACCCCAATTCCCCCGCACAGCCAAATATGATTCGGCCGGTAGAACGCATGCGCGATCCGCACCGCCCTCACCAGCGCCAAAATCTCCGGCTCCTCTCCCTTAAACCGCGCCAGCGCCGCCGAAACATCCTCTCCATGAGTCCGCCGCAGCGCCGCCGCCCCGATATATCCCTCCAAACCACCCGCGCCGCCATCCGGCGCGATCACGTCATGTCCCGCGATCGAAACATCAACCTGCCCCAGATGCCCCGGCGACTCTCCCTCGACTCGCAGCGCCTTCCCATCATCCAGCACCGCCGCGCCGACTCCTGTTCCGAATCCCAGGACAAGCAATCGCCCCGAAATCTTCCGCGAGCGGAAAATATCCTCCGCCGTTGCCACCGCATCATTCGTAATCACAGTTCGTTTCACTCCCTCGATCCCCAGCGCCCCAGGCGCCAGATCGTCCAATGAAATCCCCATCACCCCCGGCACGTTGATCGCGTACGTAATCACGCGCCTCGCCGCGTCCAACAACCCCGGCGCGCACAATCCCACCGCATCGGCCCCTTGGGCTCGCCCGTTCACCGCTTGCCGAATCGCCTCCGTCAATTGCCGCGTCGTTGGCTTGGAGTAAAACCCGCTCTGCCCTGTCCATGCGCACTGCCGGCCATCCCACAGTGCCGCCTTCACGGACATTCCACCGATATCAATCCCAAGACTTCTCATGACCGTGTTAATTCGCGTTCCTTTTTGTCCGCAGCGCCTGGGCAGCCATCGAATAATGCTCCGATCGCACCTGTTGCAACATCATCTTCAGATCATAATCACTCAAGCCGAAGCGATCCCCCAGGGTCCGCAGCAGGGCATATTCGTTTCGATCCACATTGCCATCGGCCATCGCCACTTCCGCCATCGCGCGCAGCCACTGGCGCGCTTCAACGGCATCCGCCGGCTGCCGCACGTCCAGTTGCCCGCGCAGTGACGCCTCAATGGCCCGTTCAAGCAATTCTGTCGAGACGCCTCGATTCGCCGCGAAATTTTGCAGCAGCGCCCTTTCCTTCTCGTCCACTCGTCCATCGGCCGTCGCCACCTTCACTGCCCACGACAGCATTCGAGCGCCACCGCCCGGCGGCGGTGGGGGAGTCGCGCCGGTGCTCGCTGCCACGTCGCCGCCAATCCCGCCATCCGCCTCGCCCAGTTGCGCCCGCTCCAGTAGGTCATCCGCCGCTTTCTGATGACATGCCACGATTTGCGACAGCACCCATCCATGCTCCCCATCGTTGAGCACCGTCCGGCAAAATTCACACGCATTGCTCGCCCCCTGGGAAACCGGCGCTCCGCAATTCGGGCAATGGCTCGATGAAATGCTCTTCCCCGCATCCGTCTGCATTCCCGCTGCGCGCTCAAGGACCAATATCGAGCGCAGCATCACATGCCCCCCAAACGGCCGAGCGGGTTTATCCCCCTCCGCGATCATCTGGGTTCCCGACCAGCGAACTTCCACCAGCGCGGTCTCCATGGCCTCATTCGCTTCCGCCGCAATGAACCCCAGCATATGCACGCCCCCGACCGCGCAGCGCCCCACGAACGATCGCCTCCCCGCCTGGTCCCGATTAAATGTTTGCATATAAGTCTGACAGAACTCCTCGGTTGCCATTTTGCGAAGCGAATCGATTTTCCCCAGCCGATCCGTCGCGGCTTTTCTCCAGTAAATCACGGATGCCAAATCTTCCAGCGCCTGGGGATCAAATCCATTGTCCTGTGCCCTCAATTTCGCCAGCCCCGGCACCGGATGCGCCGTGCTCGATTCCCATTCATTCTCCTGCGTGATTTCCGTCAGCACCCAGTCATATTCCCCGCTCCGCAGCAGCGCCTTGCAGTTGGTGCAATTCGCCGATTCATTCATGCTGATCGGCGCCCCGCAGTTGGGGCAATTCCCTTCCATCAACCCCGTCTTGCTCGGGGATGTGACCGCGCCGCGCCGCCGAAGGAATGACCAGACCTCCACGAAAGGTTCCGTCGAATCCGATGGCTCGGAGATCGGTTTCCCAGTGGCCAGCGAAACACGGTAGTCCGCCGCCGCCGCCAGAATTCGCACTGCGACCTCGTCAAACACCCCCGCCGACGCGATGTCGATGATTCCCGCCTGCCTCACCAGCACCCGGTCGACTGCGTTGCGATACCCCTCATCCTTTTGCTCGGCAAATTGCAGCGAAAATCGCTCGTGTACCCCATCCGAAATAAATGCCCGCACGCTTTGCAAATCCTGCACGCTCCACGCCTGCTGGATTTTCACAAACGCCCCCGACACCCGTTGGCACAGTGCCTGTTCGTCAAAATTCGGATCGTGCTGCCGGATCAGCCCATCGGCCGCTTTTCGCTGGTTCAAGTCAATCACTTGCATCCCGCGCCGAATCACGCTCGATTGGTAAGCCGTGTTTCCCTGATTCGCCGTCGCTATAAAAAAGATGATGACCACGATCAGCACCGGCACGCCAATCACCGGATGCGACAGCAAAAGCCAGATGAGCCAGATAATATCGCCGCCGCCCCCTCCGCCCCCGCCCCCGCCGCCTCCTCCACCGCCGCCTCCATACCCTTCGCCGCCCCCGGCGCGGCCCAGTGCATTCGCGATCCCCAGCAGCATCACGCAAGAAAACACGCCCGCCGCGATCCACCACGGCTTGAACAATTTTTTGCATGGTTGTTCGATGTATCCGCCCGGCCTGATTCAACTCCAAATCCTCAATCCCCCTCGCCGCTCTGTCAAGATTTACAGCCATCCCGATTTTTTATAGCCGCTTCTCCCGGATCGCTTTGTTCCCAATTCTGCTATTCTTCACCCCAAAGGAGAACCGCCGATATGCGCATCCAGTTCTGCGGCGCCGACCGCACCGTCACCGGATCCTCCCACCTTTTGGAAATCAACGGCCTTCGCCTCCTGCTCGACCTGGGCATGTACCAGGGCGCCCGGGCCGATGCCCAGCGCATCAATCAAATCGTGCCGCAAAACATCGGCTCGATCGACGCCATCATTCTCTCTCACGGCCATCTCGATCATTGCGGCCGCCTGCCGATGGCCACCCGCTCTGCATTCAAAGGTCCCATCTACTGCACGCCCGCTACCGACGCCGTCGCGCGCATCGTCCTCGACGACTCGGCCATGATCCAGGTCGAAAACGTCGAATACCTCAACCACCGCTCCCGCGACCCCGGCGAGCCTCCCGCCAAGACCCTCTATGTGCCCCAGGATTTGCCGGCCGTTTACAAACTCTTCCGCACCGTTCCCTACACACAAAAAACCGATCTGGGCAAGGGCGTCTCATTCACCTTCTTCGATGCCGGCCACATTCTCGGTTCCGCATTTGTTCTCCTGGAATGGACCGAATCCAATCGCCCCCGCAGCCTCCTCTTCACCGGCGACATCGGCCGCTACAGCACCCCCATCCTCCGCGATCCCCAGCTCATTCCTCACCCCGTCGACTACCTCATCACCGAAAGCACCTACGGCGTCACCCGCCACGCCCCGATGGACCAAGTGGGTCCCCAATTCCTCGACGCCGTGAAATTTGCCATCTCCCACCGCAGCCGCCTGCTCATCCCCAGCTTCGCCGTCGGCCGCACGCAAACGGTCCTCTGGTACATCCAGCGTTTCATTCAGGACAAGCAGATTCCCGAAATCCCCATCTTTGTGGACAGCCCCATGGGCGTGGCGGTCAGCAAAATCCACAGCCAATTCCGCGACGACTACGACCAGCCCACGCGCGATGCCATCGGCTCCCAGGACCTCTTCGGCACCTCCCGCGTCACCTTCACCTCCTCCGTCGAGGACAGCAAAAAAATCAATTCCCAATCCGGACCCTTCGTCATCATCGCCTCCAGCCCCACCTGCGAATTCGGCCGCATCCTGCACCACCTCAAACAGAGCGTCGAGCAGCCCAACGGCCTGGTCGTCTTCTGCGGCTACATCCCACCCCAGACCCTCGGCCGCCGTCTCCAGGAAGGCCAAAAGCGCGTCCGCATCTTCGATCGCTGGTACGACGTCAAATGCCAGGTCCGCACCCTCCACGGCCTCAGCGCCCACGCCGACGGCGACGAGCTTCTCCGTTTTCTCAAACCCACACTCACCTCCCAAACCTCCGCCTGGGTCGTCCACGGCGAGGCCGACCAAGCCGAAGGCTTCGCCTCCCGCCTCCTCCAATCCGGCATCGGCCGCGCCGCCATCCCCGCGATGGAATCCGCCGTCATTGACGGCGAGCCGGTTGCCCCGGCCGGGGTTTCCAAACCCGTCAGCGAAGTCGGCGAATGATCTCCTTCGTTTAATGCGCGTCGATGTCTTCTTTCCAACGCTGGACGGTTGAGGGGAAGTCCGAAGAGGGTGGAGAGAGCCCGAGAGAGGCGGGAGGAACAGCTTGGGGCCCGACGGGGTTCCTCCCGCCTCTCTCGGTCCGCGCATTTTGTATTTGAAAATCCCGCCTCAATATTCTTCAGATACCGAGCACCCGGCCACAGAAATAAAATCACTCAACTACCTTTCTTCCAGCAACTCATTCAAATCCAACGGATGTGTATACATCCGAATCTTCCCCTCACCATCCCGCGGCCACTGCTCCTGCGGCTTATCCCAATACAACTCCACCCCATTCCCATCCGGATCGCGCAAATACAATGCCTCGCTCACCCCATGATCCGCCGCACCCTCCAGCGGAATCTTCGCCGCAATCAATCGCCTTAGCGCATCCGCCAGCGCTGCCCGTGTCGGATACAAGATCGCCACATGATAAAGCCCCGTCGATCCCTCCGGCGGCGGCGACCCGCCCAAACTCTCCCACGTATTAAGCCCGATGTGATGGTGATACCCTCCCGCCGAAATAAACGCCGCCTGGCTCCCCATCCGCTGCATCACCTGCAACCCCAGCACCCCAGAATAAAACCCCAGCGCCCTCTCCAAATCCGCCACCTTCAGATGCACGTGCCCGATGCGCACGCCCGGATCGATCGCGGCTTCTCGATTCTTCTCCATGCCGCGATTATAGGCGTCTCACGTGATCGCCAAGCTCCCATCTTCATTAAATTCAAACGCCCCCCACGCCACTTCCCACAGATACCCATCCGGATCGGAAAAATATCCGCTATGCCCGCCCCAGGACGTATCCTGCGCCGGCTTCTCGATTTTTCCGCCGGCCTTCGCCGCCTGCGACAGCAGACGCACGACCTCCGCCTTCTCCCGCACGTTATGCGCCAGCGTAATCCCGGTAAATCTCGATCGCTCTTCGACAAAGCGATCCCCCGCATCCTTGGCCAACTCCTCGTATGGATACAGCGCCAAGCAAGTCCCGCGCATTTTGAAAAAGATAATTCCCTCCGACGCATTCCTTGTCGTCGGGAATCCCAGCCCATCTCGATAAAACCGTAGCGACTTCTCCAGATCGCGCACTCCAAGCGTTACGATGCTGATTCGTGGTTCCATTTCCGCCTCTTTCCGCGTTGAATCAACCCACCCGGCCGCTCCTCAGCGTCCCCCGGCACAGCTCGCAATCAAACTTCTCCTCCACGCAATGGCAAAGCCGTTTCTCCAGCAAATCCAAAATCAAATCATCAATCCCCAGCGTCGGCGCCACGTGAAATGCAATCCCCGCGTGCTTCCCCGCCGCCTCCGCCGTCAGCCTCGGAATATCCTGTGTCCAGTGCTTCCCCGGCCCCAGGAAAAACGGCGCCACCACCACGCGCTTGGCCCCGCGCCTCACGCAATTCCCAAACGCCGTCCCGATCGATGGCTCCGCCAATTCCATGTGCGCCGCCTCCACGATATTCCATCTCTCCGCAAACCGTTTTCCAAATTGCCGCGCAACCTCCTCCAGCATTCGATTGCTTTCCGTCAATCGCGATCCATGATCCACAATAACGATGCCTGTCACCGATCCGTTTTCCATGCGTTCATCTTTCGTCTGAAATCATAAATCAAAAATCGCAAATCAAACTTCCAAAACTACCTGCATTCTTACCCCAACCCCACCACAAATCCACATTCCTTACTCCCTCACAGTAACCCCCACGAC
>CAZCKE010000198.1:0-7630 GCA_964499005.1 uncultured Tepidisphaeraceae bacterium | reverse complement strand
TGATTTTCATGCTTCAGCCACTCAAGAATTCCGGAAAGCAAAGGGATTGGGAAGGACCCGCTCAAGCCGGGTTTTGAGGCTGTAATTAAGGGAATGAAAAGGGCGTGATGAGCGGATATCCGACCTGCTAGAATTCGCGGTCATGGCGACGGACCGCATCACCCTTGGGATCGACCTGGGCACGCAGAGCGTGCGCGTGATCGCCGCGTCGCAAGATGGCCAGGTCCTGGGAAGCGCCTCGCGGCCGCTGGCAAGCCGGCGGCAAGCCGAGCGGCACGTGCAGGACCCCCGCCAGTGGTGGAACGCGGCGATTGCCGCATGCCGGGAAGCGATTGGGAATCTTCCGAGCGATCGCATCGGAGCCGTTGCCGTGGACGGAACATCCGGAACCGTGCTGTTGACCGACGCGGATGGCAATCCTCTGACGATGGCCGTGATGTACGACGATGCCCGCGCAACGCGCGAGACGACACTGATCAACAGTTTTGGCGCGGAAATCTGGGCATCCCTGGGTTATCAGCGCATGCAAAGTTCCTGGGGACTGCCCAAGCTGCTCTGGCTGGTCCAAAAGGAGAAAGAGCTGAATCCCAAATGCCGCCTGGCGCATCAAGCGGATTTCATCAATCGCCGGCTGGCGGGACAGCAGGTCGCGACGGATTGGAGCAACTCGCTCAAGAGTGGATACGACTTGGTCAACCAATTATGGCCGCGCGATCTCTTCACGTCTTTTTATCTTTCGCCCTGGCTGTTCCCGGACGTCGTGGCGCCGGGAACGGTGATCGGGGCCGTGTGCCACGAGGCGGCCGAGCTCACGGGCATTCCCAAGGGAACGGCAATTGTCGCGGGCATGACCGATGGATGCGCAAGCCAGATCGCGGCCGGCGCGCTGTCGGTGGGTTCATGGAATTGCGTCCTGGGCACCACGCTGGTCCTCAAAGGCGTGACATCGCAGTTGCTGCTCGATCCCAATGGAGCTATCTATTGTCACCGCTCGCCCGAGGGGAATTGGCTGCCCGGCGGCGCCTCCAACACCGGAGCGGCAATTTTGGGCGAACGATTTGCAGGGCGGGATTTGAATGAACTGGCATCCCAGGCCGTCGAACGTTTACCCACGGATGTGCTGATTTATCCGCTGCGCGGGCGAGGCGAGCGATTTCCGTTTTTCGCGCCAGAGGCGGAAATCTTCGTCACGAAGAATCCGTCGGACGAAATCGAGCTCTTTGCCGCCTTGCTTCAAGCCGTCGCATTCACCGAACGTCTTTGCTTTGACTATCTCGATTCGGTCGGCGCGCCAATTGACGGACGCCTGACCTTCACCGGCGGCGCGGCAGCGAATATCTATTGGAATCAGATTCGCGCCGATATCCTGCATCACCCCGTGCATGTGCCGGAGATTACCGAGACCGCCTTCGGCATGGCGATCCTCGCCGCTTCGGCGGGACGTTCGCTCGGGCCTGTTGCCGAGCAAATGGTGCGGTATCGGCAGGTGTTTGATCCGCGCGAGGGCGATTGGTTCTTCGCGGAGCCCTATGGCCGGTTTGTCGATGAGCTGGCGCGGCGCGGCTGGTTATCCGAACCCGTCGCCGAGCACGCCCGAAAGCGAGCCGAAAAAGTATGACCCGTCTCATTCTTGCCCGGCATGGCGAAACCATCTGGCACGAAGCCAATCGATATTGCGGAGCCAGCGATATTCCCCTCTCCCAGCGCGGAATTGATCAGGCCGAGCAGCTGGCCCGCTGGTCCAAGACTGCCGGCCTCACCGCCCTGTTGACGTCGAACCTGATCCGCGCCCGCCAGACCGCCGAGCCGGTGACGCGCGAGACGGGCCTGACAGCAAGCGTCGACGCCCGCTTGCGCGAAATCGATTTTGGACAAGTGGAAGGCAAAACGCCCGCGGAAGTGCAAAAAACCATGGCCACGGCATGGGCCGATTTTGTCGCCGATCCAGTGGTGAACTACCTGCCCGGCGGAGAGGACCCGCTCGCGGCAGTCGAGCGTGGAGCCGCGGCCATCGGCCACATCGTCGCGACTCAAACCCTCGGACCGATTCTGGTCGTCATGCACTCCACGTTGATCCGGCTGCTGCTTTGCCGATGGCTGGGGCTTTCGATATCGGAGTATCGCAGGACATTTCCCGTGCTGCACAACGTCGCGCTGACGGAAATTCAGTTTGAAGGGAATCAATTCTCTCTGGCTTCGTACAACGTGCCGCCGAAGTGAAGCCCAGGATCAAGCTTCGTCATCATCGTGTGGAATATTCGGCTCCGCCAGCGCACACCCCAGCAATCCATTATTCAAACCTGCAATAATTCTCGCCGCCCGATCCGCCTGCGACGACCGTTGCTCGGCCGGCAACATCGCCGCGCAGGGCGTTCCAAATCGCGGCTGCGCAAACCCCAGATGCGTATCGCCCCGTGCCAGGATGTGGCTCCCATTACTCGACTTGGTCACCGGATCGACCATCGGCGCGGCATGAACATCCGCATCCTTTCGCAAGCCATCGACTGCCGCCGTATCCGCCCCCCACTGCGTAAAACTCCGCGCGTTGCAGTAATGGCCGACAAAACTGCGCCGAAACCGATTGGTGCTCCAATTTTTTTTGCTCCGATGCAAAACGTGCCCGTTGAAGAAAACGACATCCCCCGCCTGGGCCGACGCCAGCACCTGATCGTATTTCTCCGCGATCGGCGACAGCGAATTCTTCGAATCGTCCTCATCCGAAACGCCTTTCACATAGCGGATATCTTTCACGAGCTTATCCCCAAACCCGTACCCCGCCTCCGGGCACGGCGGATAAACCGGCTCGTTGCCGCTCCCCTTGGCAAACCACATGGCCCCATTCTGCTCGTCGCAATCGTCAATCGCGATCCACGCTCCGCAGAGCGTGTCCGGATGCGTCGGAATGTAATAGCTGTCCTGATGCCAGCCCTGCCCCGGCCGGCCCGGCCCCTTGAGAAAAAGCATCGTCTGCAGCGCCAGCACATCCGGCCCGATCAACACTTCCAACACATCGAGCACGCGCGGATGCAGCAGATATCGCTCGTGCAATTCCAGTTGCCGATGCAACATGTGCAGGCGCAAAAAATATTCCGCCTTCTGTTCCGGCGACAAATGCTCCGGCGGCGCCTCCAACCCCTGAACGCTCACCCCATGATCCTTGCTCGTATCGCGCTGATCCATCGTGCGCTGTCGCTGCTCGGGCAATCGCCCTTGCATCAGATCATCCGTATGTTGCCGCAGCTCGGCAATGTCCGCATCCTCCACCAGAGCAGGCACGATCAAATACCCATCCCGCCGAAACCGAATATATTGTTCGATGGAAACCTGATAACGAGTTGAATGATGGGTCTGCGCGGCAGCGATCGTGTGCATGGCAAAATTATACCTGATCCGGGCCTCCTATTTCCCTCCATACCAAAACGCCCGCCGCCAATTGTGCTGATGGAGCTTCTTGATCAAATCTTGAGACATATTGGGTAAATCCGACACTTCGCAGTTCGCCCTGGCCTGCGCGATATTTCGAATCCCCGGTATCACCGTGCTCGTCGCCGGATGTTCCAGGACAAATTTCAAAGCAGCCTGCGGCATCGTGTATCTAGAATCCACCAGATCCTGACGAACTTTTTCCACCCGCGCCACCGTCCGCGCCAATCGATCCCCCGCAAAATACCCGCGTCGAAAATCATCCTCCGCAAACGTCGTTTGCAGCGTGAATTTCCCCGTCAGCGATCCTTCGTCGAATGCCACGCGAATGATGATGCCGACATTGGCCTGCTTGGCCACGGGCAAAAGCTGGGCGGCCGGCTCCTGCTCGAAAATGTTGTAGATCACCTGAACGACATCGATCAATCCGCGCTGCATCAGCTCGACAACGCAATTCTGATCCTGTTCCGGGGTGGAGATGCCGAAGAATCGTACCTTTCCCTCATCTCGCAGTTTTTCCAGAATTCGAAGCGGGGCCGCCTCCGAGTTCCACGCGCGCGTCCAGGTATGCAATTGCAGCACGTCGATGTGATCCGTCGCCAGGTTCTTCAGGCGCTGCTCGACGTTTTGGCGAATGTAATTTTCTGAAAACCGATCTTCAGCTCGGCAATACGGTGAAGGCGGCCAGTGCCCATCCGCCGGCGGGGTCTTGGTCGCGACAATCACCTTGTCCCGCTGCCCTCTTTCCTTGAGGACCCGCGCGATCAATTGTTCGCTGCGACCATTTCCATATCCCGCAGCCGTATCGATGAAATTCACGCCCAGATCCAGCGCCGTTCGCAGCGCGGCCAGCGAATCGTCATCCGATTGCTTGCCCCACGACCCGCCAATCGCCCATGCCCCAAATCCAATTTCCGAGACCTTCAATCCCGTCCGGCCCAATACGCGATATTTCATTTGAGAATCCTCGAAAATCCGCCACCCCGCCCAGCGGCACGTTACTGGTCGCTTAACCGTTGATCAAGCCCCAAATATCCAGCGCGGTGATCAAGATCGCCGTGGTCCATCCTGCCGCAAGCAGAAATGACCCGTTGCGCCACTGGCCCATTCGCTTTTTACTACTGGTGAAATGCAAGAGCGGGAACATCGCCAGCGGAAGCTGAATCGCCAATATGACCTGGCTCAAAACCAGCAGGCTGGTCACGCTGTTTTCGCCGCGAATGGCAATCACGATCACCGCCGGCAAAATGGCCATCGTGCGCGTGATCAACCGCCGCACCCAAGGCTGCAAGCGCCAGTGCAGAAATCCCTCCATGACCACCTGTCCCGCCAGCGTGCCGGTAATCGTGCTGCTCTGCCCGCTGGCCAATAGCGCGACGGCAAAAAGTGTCGCCGCGACGGCCGTTCCCATCAGCGGCGCCAGCGTCAAGTACGCCACGCGAATCCAGTCGCTGTCGTCGTTGAATTCGACCGTCCCGCCCCCCGCCACGGCCACATGATGTTTGCCGTAAAATGAAATCGCCGCCAACACCAAAATCGCCGCGTTCACCAGAAATGCCACGGTCAACGCAACGGTACTATCCAACGTGTTGAAACGAATCGCGTTGCGAATGGAGTCCTTGTCCTGCTGCAATCGACGGCTCTGAACCAGTGCCGAATGCAAATAGAGATTGTGCGGCATCACCGTCGCCCCGATGATCCCAATCGCCAGGTAAATCATCCCCGGCGCCGAGAGCTGCGGCACCAAGCCCTGCGCCATGTGCAAATAGTTTGGCCGGGTCTGCGGCAAAACGAAAATCTCAATCACATAGCAAACCGAGATGGTCGCCACCAGCGCGCAGACAACCGCCTCGATGGCCCGCATCCCTAGATGCTGCAACGCCAGGATCAGCAAAACATCCAGCGACGTGATGATCACGGCCCAGAGCAGCGGAATATGAAACAGCAGATTGAGCGCGACGGCACTGCCGAGAACTTCCGCCAGATCGCAGGCCCCGATTGCCGTCTCGCAGGCCAGCCAGTTGGGCCAGCGCGTCCATGCCGGATACCAGTCGCGGCAGCACTGGGCCAGATCTTTGCCCGTCACAACGCCTAAACGCGCCGCGATCACCTGAAGCACGATTGCCATCATGCTCGACAGCGCCACGACCCACAGCAGTCGATATTCAAACTGCGCCCCCGCTTGCAGGTCCGTCGCCCAATTCCCCGGATCCATGTACCCGACGCTGACCAGCACCGCCGGTCCCATGAATGCCCGCCATTGCGGCCAGAACGCCGTCTCCTTCGGCACCGACACCGATCCGTGCATCCCCTCCAGCGACAGCGTCGTCGCATGTTCCGACGGCGCGGGGGTGGGCGGCGCATTGCCTTCGCTTCCGCCTGTCGTTTTTCGCGTCATGTTCGATCGTGCGCTCATCCCAATCCAACCCTATCGGCAAAACAGGGCCGCCGATACTTTCATTATGCAATAATTTTATTTTGATTAATCAAAGATAATATATAGGTTGATCAAAATTTGTCAATTTTCGCCCGCCGATGTTATGATGGGAGATGTTTGAGAGCGCGTATGCCGACCAGCACCGTCGAAAACTACATCAAGCAGGTTTACCTGGAGCACCAACGGACCGGCGGCAAGCTCGTCTCCCTCGGCCGGCTCGCCGCTGAAACCGGCGTCGTCCCCGGCACCGTCACCACCATGGTCAAGGCCCTGGCCGAGTCGGGCCTGGTCCGCTACCGCCCCAGACGGGGCGTTCTGCTCACCCCCGCCGGCCAAAAGCTCGCGCTCCACGTCCTTCGCCGCCACCGCCTGATCGAATTGTTTCTCGTCCGCGTGCTGGGTTTTGACTGGTCCGAGGTTCACCCTGAAGCCGAGGAGCTCGAGCACGTAATCTCCGACAAGCTCCTCCAACGAATTGATGAATTTCTCGGCCGACCCGCCTTCGACCCCCACGGCGATCCCATCCCCACCGCTCGCGGCAAGCTCGCCGCATCTCCTTTGCGCTCTCTCGCGACTTGCCGGGCCTCCCAACGTGCCCGCATCGCCCGCATCGCCGATCAAGACGCCCAATTCCTTCGATTTGCCAACGCCCATCATCTGGTGCCCGGCGCCACTGTCGCCATCCAAAACCGCGACGACATCGGCGACTCGATCACCCTCCGCGTCAATGGAGCCGCCCCCTTCTCGCTCGGCAGTGCCGCCGCCGCCAAAATTCTCGTTGATCCATCCCCCACGCCCCGTAAGCATGCCGTGCGCCGCCCCCCTGCCCATTCCAATCAAAAATCAAAAATCAAAAATCAAAAACCCCGCTAAGACGCCGCCGGCCGGTACGCCACCAAATACGCTCCCGCCACAATCAACGCCACCCCCAGCCAATTCATCGCCGCCAGCCTTTCCCGCAGCACGACCACCGCCAGAACCACGGCGATTGGCACGCTCAATTTATCGATTGCCGAGACTTTCGCGACGACTCCTTCAACGTTCTGCGATAAGGCCCGAAACTGGAACAGCCACGACGTCGCCCCTGCAATGCCTGCAAGCACAATCCACCCAATGGCCTTGCCGCTGAATTCTTTCACGTGATGCCATTTTCCCAGGTAGGTCGTGAAACCGACAAGATAAAGCGTCGCCACCCCCGAGCGGATCACTGTTGCCGCATCCGAGTCGATCCCCTGGGTGCCGATTTTGACAAAGATATTGGTTAATGCCGCCGCGACCGCGCCCAAAAGCGCGTAAATGAGCCATGTTTGCATGGGCACAGTATGCCCAGCGCACTGGGAAATTGCCAAAACAGGTTTGCCCCCTTTGGCGTAGTGTAATTTGGGAGTATCGTGAACAGAGGAATGAGCCAGCCGTCGCCAATTTTGCCCTATCGGTCGTCCAAGCTGTCGCCGCCACCCTTGCTGCCTCCTCAAGGTACGGTGCCTCAACCGGTGCTACCCTTGTCCGATCAGTCAGGCACCCCTCTGTCTCCGGAACATTTCCAGCAACTGGCTGCCGCCCGTCCCCGGATGCGTAAGATTCGCCGCGCCGCCAACGTCGCATATACCGACGGATGCATCCTGGCCGTCTGCGCCGCCGCAACTTTCGGATTTGGGTACAGCGACCTGGCCGCCATTACGGTGGCAGTTGTCCTGGGCGTCATCGCCGGCATCGAGTTATGGGGCGCTCAAGGGCTTCGCAAACTTCAGATCAACGCCCCCAAGCGCT
>CAZCKE010000197.1:6119-7642 GCA_964499005.1 uncultured Tepidisphaeraceae bacterium | reverse complement strand
CGCTGCATAAGTGCGGTCGCTAAAAGAGAGAGGACATCGCGGGCGCGCATTGGGATTATTGAACGGGCTGGGTGGTTGGGGGTTTGTTTTTGTCCAGGACTATGAGTCCGACGATGGTGTTGATCGCCTGCTGAAGCTGGGTGTCAACAGGGCGCGTGGTCGCGGGTTGCGTTGCGGGGGCGTCGGGGCGGTGGATGATTTCACTGTCGCCGATGTCGAACTTGAGGGCGTTTTCATCGCCTTCGCTGAGGGGAACGATTATCTGCGGCTCGACGCCCCAGTCCGTAGCACCGGGCATGCGCTGGACAAGCCGGCCGCTGGGCAGGAAGTAATGGGCAACAGTGAGCTTCAATTCGCCGCCGTCTTCATGGAGGGGAATGACTTCCTGAACGGAGCCTTTGCCGTAGGTGCGCTGACCGAGGATGAGGGCGCGGTGATGGTCCTTGAGGCTGCCGGACACGATTTCGGCCGCGCTGGCGGATTGATCGTTGACCAGGACGATCATCGGAAACTCGGGCAAAGTGCCTTGGCCGTCGGCTTTTCTGAAATCGTCGGGACGATGAAGGCCTTTGACTTCGACGATGACACCTTCCTTGACGAACATATTGACAATCTTGACGGCCTGATCGAGCCGGCCGCCGGGGTTCCAACGGAGATCGAGGATGAGGCCTTTCATACCCTGGTCAAGCAAACCGGAGGAACCGGACTCGCCGACAAGAACATTTTTCAGTTCATCAAAAGTCGTTTCGTCAAACTGAGAAATGCGGACATAGGCGATTTTTGGATCCGAGAGGACGAAATAAGACCAGCTCTGGTTTTTATTGCGCTCGTGGCCCTTAACGGTGGGAAGGATGATATTCTGGCGGCTGATGGTGAAATCGATCGGTTTGTTGTCGCGAAGGACCGTAAGGTTGACGGAAGTGCCGACAGGACCGGTGACCGCTTTGGAGACCGATTCGACCAGGACCGCTTCGATGGGATCACCGTCGATTTTCTGGAGGACGTCATTGGGCTGAAGTCCGCCTTGATCGCCGGAAGCGGCGGGCGAGGCCAGGATCGTGACCTTGCCATCTTTGGGGTTGCCGGGATTGCCGTCCTCAGGACGGGGAACGTTCAGTTCGAGGGGTTTGGTATGGCGCAGGACTGTGACGGCGACGGGACCCACGGGAGCCGGCGAGGGTGTCGTCGGAGCTTGGAGGAGCTCGATCACCTTATTGGCGAAGAGCTTATCGATCGGTATTCCGTCCACCTTGGCGATGACGTCATCGGCGAATATGCCTGCTTTATTGGCCGGGCTGTCGTCGATCGGGCTCTCCACAATGACGTGGCCATCGCGGACGAAAAGAGTGATGCCGACCCCCTTGAAAGTGCCATCGAGTGTCCGGTCGAAGATTTCCTGCTTGGCAGGGGGCACATATTGGGTGAATGGGTCCAGGCCGCTGAGCATCCCCTCGATCGCATGTTCCTTGAGCTTGTCGGAATCGACGGTTTCGACGTAGTTGTTGGCGACCTGGCGATGCACC
>CAZCKE010000197.1:0-6109 GCA_964499005.1 uncultured Tepidisphaeraceae bacterium | reverse complement strand
GAGGAGGTTGGGAATCAAATTGTAATCATCATCTCGCTGGGCAAGGGGGCCAGGTAGTTGGAAAACGTGGACGGCCAGCAGCACAATGCTGACGAGCCAGGCAAGACGTTCGCGGGTCATGGGCGATCCTGGGAGCTAGAGATTGTGATGCAACAGGGGAAGCAGCGCCTCCGCTGATGGCAACACGGCGTTACGCCCTGATAGTAGCACTCGCGGGGCGTATTTCACTATCTCTAAGCCTTGGGAAGTAAATTCTAAGCGGCGTCGAGCTGGGCCCAGATGCTGGTGATGAATTCCACACCGGCGGATTGGATGGGGCAGGAGGTGTCGCCGGAGCGGGAAACCCAGACAACCCGAGCGGGAATCATCTGCCGACGATTGGCCAGCGCCTGGCCATTCTGGTCGAGGCCGACATGGATGCTGAGGATCTTGCCGGGGCGAACCGGCGCGGATGAGGGCAACTCGACGCGCAGACCAGTCGAGCTGACGTCGTGAGTCTGACCTCCAAAATAGCGGGAGGCGGTGGGTTCGTAGACCTTGATGGGACGATTTTGCGCGATGCGAAGGCCGCGGCGGCGTTCGGCACCGCTGAGGTCCTCTTGCGGGACATCATCGAGTTTGACGGTTGCGGAGTTTTCTGGTGACAGGGTCAGCATATACGAGCTACCTCCTTCGGCATTGACCTCGTCCCACTCCATATTTGATTATCGGAACAATGGGCATGGAAATTAGAAAAATGACGGGGTGTGCGGGAAATGATCGGAAATGATGGACTTTGGCGCTTGTGAGGGTTCGGGAAGAACCCGATTCCAAAGCCGTTCAGCTCAGAGTGTTATAGCCGGGCGTGGATGCCCAATTGAGCTTGCGGGCAAGATTATGCCACTCGTGAGAGTCGGGGTTTTCAATTAGCAAAACTTCCTGCGGACTGCGGCGGATGATGACACGCTCCCCCGCGGTCAAGTGCGTGCTCTCCTGACCGTCGCAAAAAAGGGTCGTGCCGTCGTTGACTTTGGTGGCGGTGATCAGAATCGTGGAATTGGAAGAGATCACCACGGGCCGAAAGGAGAGACTGTGAGGGCAAAGCGGCGTAATGCAGAAGGCATCAACATTGGAACTGATAATGGGCCCCCCCGCCGAAACATTGTAAGCCGTGCTGCCGCTGGCAGTGGCGATGATGATGCCATCTCCGAAATAGCGAACGCCCGCGCCGCCCGCCATGCCTTTACCACCCGCATTGTCGGCGGCTATTTCCATTTCAATCATGTGGAACGGCGGCCCGGCGGTGATCACGGCGTCATTCAAGGCCGTCGCGTGAAAACGGCGGCGGCTCACAATCTGCTGATCGTCGGAGAGATCGCACGAGATATCGGCGGACACCACGGAGGCTTCAATCACGCGGCGAGGGCTGATGGGGAGTTTGTTGGCCACGAAAGCGTCGAACTGCTCATTGAATTGCCTGGGCGTAAAGCTGGCGAGGAATCCGAGGCGGCCAAAATTGACGCCGAGCAGGGGAATATGGCGGCCGTTCAGGCGGCGTGCCGCGGACAGAAGGGTGCCATCACCGCCGAGGACGAGGATGGCGTCGGCCTGAACGCGGCTGATGTCGGAATGGTCGTCCTCGTCTACCGCGACAATTTGGGCTTTTTGGTTAATCCAGGGGACCATTTCCTTGAGGGCCTGAGCAACCGCGGGCTTTGCCGTGTTGGCGATGATTACCAGGCGCATGAGATTCCAACCAAAAAGAAGACCGTCGTGGAAAGCGACCGGGGGGACGACGGCACAAGGCCAAAACCGTCTAGGGCTGCTTCCTTTCGGACCTGACCCGGTTCACAGCCGACCCTTGCATCGGACCCGGCCGCCTTCCACGACGGCTAAATCTGTTTGTACTCGATCGTTTCACGGCTTTCCATCGAACCGTTATGGTAAATACGCTCGTGTGCCGGACATTGGCATTTTACCCAAATTAAACAGGGCGGTCTCACGTCAGATGGTTTGTTGGTTTACCACAGGTGGGCAAAAGGCACATTATATTATTGACATAATTATCGGTCTTTTGTTACAGTTTTGCTTGTATGCTGTAACGCGCTGCGTTCACCAGCATTTCATGTTAGTGGGTGTTAGAAGACAAGTGAAAAAAAGGAGGCCTTGTGAAGATTGGTCTTGTCAGAAGTCTGTCCGCAAGCTTTATGGCTGCGGTATTCTCTTCAGCATTTGCAACATCAGCGTGGGCGAACCCAATCCTGACCAATGCAGGTTTCAACGCCAACACTTTACCTGCAAATGACGATAACTCGACGACTGCTGTCAGTATCGGATTCAGCGTTAATTTCTTCGGCACGACTGCCACGCAGCTTTTTGTAAACAACAATGGCAACGTGACGTTCAACAGCGCGTCAGGAACATTTACTCCATCAAGCCTGACAGGCTCAACAGCGCGGCCGATCATTGCCCCGTTCTTCGCGGACGTCGATACACGGAACGCTGCATCGGGTGTGGTGCATTACGGAACCGACACCGTGGATGGCCATAGCGCCTTCGGCGTGAACTGGCCCAACGTCGGTTACTTCGGTTCGCAAGCGGACAAACTCAATAACTTCCAGCTCGTGTTGATCGATCGCTCCGATGTGGGCGCGGGAGATTTCGACATTGAGTTCAATTATGGTCAGATCCAGTGGGAAACCGGCAGCGCCAGCGGCGGAGTCAACGGCTTCGGTGGGACTCCCGCGTTTGTCGGCTATTCCGGCGGAACGGGCGTGTCCGGGACCTTTGCACAGCTTGCGGGGTCAGGTGTGACGATGTCGTTCGAGGATGGAAAGCCTGACGCATTGATCAGCACAAGCAACGACGGTACTCCGGGCCAGTTCTTGTTCCAGGTGCGAGCTGGCGCGGTTGTGAATCCTCCCGGCAACGGCGTGCCGCTTCCTTCCGCGGCTTGGTCGGCTTTGGCGCTGCTTGCAACCCTTGGCTTGCTGGGTGTGGTCCGAGCCCGCAAGATCGCCTGATCGAGCGATTTGACCCTGATGAAAATCAATAGCCCCCGGCATCAACGCCGGGGGCTTTTTGGTTTCGCTGATAGCGGCCGCTCCTGCCGAAGCGGTCATTGATTCACATCCGGTTTGCCAATCCATCCGACGTATGGATTATCACTGGCCGTCACGGGGAGTACTTCCATCTTATCGATCGTAATTGGGTTCATGGGCTTGCCGGCTCTGGGGTCTGCCAGCGGCGACTCGCTAATTCTCTTCAGAACGTCCAGCCCTTTGACCACGCGGCCAAAAGCCGTGTATCGCCTGTCTAAAACCTTGGTCTTCTGATAGTCCAAACAAATGAAAAACTGGCTGCCCGCGCTATTGGCGTACTGAAGACGTGGCGGGGTGGTCTTATCTTCTTGCGGGTCACTGCCCCGCGCCATCGACAGAACGCCCACCTCGTGGGCCATCGGATTGAATTCCGCCTCTATATGATAACCCGGCCCGCTGGTCCCTTTGTCCGTTGGCGCGCCGCCTTGGATGACGAAATTCGGAACGACGCGTTGGAATGTCAAACCGTCGTAAAATCCTTCCGACGCTAGTCCTAAAAAGTTCTCGTCGGTCAGCGGCGCCATTTGGTAATCCATAATCGCCACCATTGTCCCTGCTGACGTCTTGATGCTGACATATTGCAGCGGGAGGATCCGGATGATCATCGGATCGGGTGCTTCGGCAAACCTGTCGGGGCGGACTTCAATGACTAGGGGAGTGCCCAGAAAATCCTTGGGAATTCCAGGTTTTAGCGCTGTCCCTTTAGGCACGGCGAAAAGCAAAAAAATCCCCGACGTCGATACTTGCGGAAATATCGTCTGAATATCGACCGATTGACCCGCCGTCACATTCGCCGAACCTTTTGGCACTGCCTGCGACCCAAAAAAATCGGTCAATTCCAGTGTGACATCCTTGTCGGATTGGACCGAAATGGTCAGCGGCTGTGACGGCGCGTACCACATTTTTTGCGGCGTTAGAACGGAAAACAGAGCCGCGATAAGTCCCAGCGCGGGGTGCATCAAATCGCTCCTTTCATGAATACAAACGTGACAAGGCCGAGAAAGCCCGGCCCGCCCTACTCCAATCAGCCAACGGTATCGAAAAGGTTGCAGGGGAGCAATTCAACAGGAGTGCAAATCAGTGGGCCCGGCGATTCTTTCACGGCACGATGATTGAAAAAGGCTTCGTTGTCGGCGGCAGGCATGAGGATTGGTCGCAGGGCTGATAAGTGAGGGCTAACTCCAGGGTGCAATGGCTGGCTGGGGGGGTTTTGAAGCGAACGGAGATGTCGAACTTTCCTTCGTAAATGCTCAACTCCTGATCGTCAAACTCAAATTGTCGAGATTCGCCCGGGGGATAATCGATCCCGGCGACCTCCTCTGAAGCGGCGCCAAGTACAGTTAACTGCGTGGCGATGAGATTGGGGCCGGCGGCGCCGGCATTGAGGTGAAAGCCTTGCAGTACGGTGCATTGAATGAGTAGGTACTGGGGGCCGGACCAATGCGGCTTGATGGAAACGATGCGAGCGGACAATTGTTGCGGGGAAAGCGGGCGATCCGCTGCCTCAATCGATCCGGCGGAAATCTTGATCGTTCCGTGCTGGCGGACGTATCGCAGAGCCCCCTGGATCAAGGCGCTCATGCCTTCGCCGACACTTTGGAGCTGCCCGGCGAATTCCGAGATGATTCTGGCGGCGTCTTGGAGACGGCCTAAAGCCAGCAAAACCTGAGCGGCGATGCCGTTGCCGCTGGGAAGAGGGTTGTCGGAGCCGATCATCTGACGGACGATGAGATCGTCGGCATTTTCCACCGAATAAAACAACCCTCCCGTAGCGGGATCGCTGAAACGGGATTGCATGATGAGCATCAATTCGCCGGCTTGCTCGCGGCGGATTTCGTCGTCGCCGGCTTCTTCAAGGGCGAGAAGAGCTTGGATCAGGAAAGCATAATCGTCAACAAACGCGGATGACTTGGCGGAGGATCCCGATGTATTTGCCGATCCGACACGGAGCAAACTTCCATCTGGGCCGCGATGGTGGCGCAGCAAATGATCGGCTGCCTTTGAAGCGGCGGTGAGGTAGCGGGATTCCTTGAGAATTTGAGCGGCGTAAGCGAGGCCGCGAATCATCAAGGCGTTCCAGCTCGTGAGGATTTTGGTGTCGAGCATCGGCTGCTTACGGAGGCGGCGTGCGGCATAAAGAGCTTCGCGCAAGCGGTGGAGTTTTTCGTCGAGTAGAGCGGAGTCGCCGTCGGGTGGGTCGTCAGGAAGATGGAGGACATTTTTGTCGGGAGCGGCCTGGCCCTGATGGGGATCGGCGAAATTGGGGCCGCCATCGAGACCGTAAACGCGGCAGAATCGGGCGATCTCCTGATCAGTGGCGTGGGGCTTGAGGGCCTCGATGACTTCGTCGCGGGTCCAGAGGTAGCTGCCCCCTTCGCTGGCATCCACTTCGGCATCTAGCGCGGTGTAAAACACGCCCTGCGGGGAGGTCATCTCGCGAAGAATAAAATCCGCGATGCCGCGGGCGATTGCGGCGTAGCGGCGGTCTTCGGTTTGCCGATAGGCTTCGACGTAAATCCACAGAAGCATCGCATTGTCGTACAGCATGATCTCGAAGTGCGGGACGAGCCAGAATTCGTCAGTGCTGTAGCGGTGGAACGCGCCGCCCAGATGATCGCGGATTCCCCCGCGCGCCATGGCGTCGAGAGAAAAGCGGACTTGCCCCAATAATCGCGGGTCATCGGCTTCACGGAGGTGGACCAGGAGCAATTCGAGAAGTGTTTGACGGGGGAATTTGGGCGCGGGGCCAAATCCACCATGGACGGAATCAAAATCGGCGGTGCTGCGGTGGATGATTTCTTCGATCCAAGCGGCGTCGACGGTCATTGCGGAGGAAGCCCGAGGGGGACGAGCGAGCTGGCGAATGATCCCGACGAACTGGTCGGCCGAGCGATTGACCTCGTCGCGGCGGTTGTGCCAAGCGTCGTCCAGCATGGTCAGGAGGCGGGGAAAACCGGGCCGGCCGTACGAATCGCGAGGGGGGAAATAAGTGCCGCCATAGAACGGCCGAAGATCGGGCGTAAGAAAAA
>CAZCKE010000196.1:0-7686 GCA_964499005.1 uncultured Tepidisphaeraceae bacterium | reverse complement strand
AATTCCCCGCGGATCGAGCCGGCCCCGCCAATATGCCAGCGGCGCCAAGTGCTCCGGCATCGAAAAGTATTGCGCTGCCTGGGCCAAAGCGGGCTCGACTTTTTCCGCGCGCCCGCTCGCCGCTGCCGCTCGCGCCAGCGCCAGCCACGCAAACCCCAGGTGGTAATGCGCCTGCGCGCCAACCCGATCGATCAGCGTGCGAAGCGCCGCCTCCTCGTCGTCATGCGGAGCACCCGCCGCCAGGAGCGACTCCAGCAACAACGTCACGAGCCGAATCTGCGGAATCATCCCCAAACAATCCCGGCAGCTTTCATATGCGCCGCGAACGACCTCCGCGGCCTCCTCCGCATTCCCCAATTGCAATTCCGTGCGCCCCAGATTTCCCGCCGTGATCGCCACGCCCTGCCGGTCCCCCGCCGATTCCTTGGCCGCCATCACCGCCCGAAACGTCCGCCGCGCCTCCTCCCACGACCCCTGCCCCACCAGCACCTGCCCAAACGAATCGAGAATCCAGATTCGCGAGGGACACTCCCCTATCAATTGCAGTGCCCGCGCCAGCGCCCCCTCGGCCGGCTCAAACTCATTCAATCGAACGCAGCAAATCCCCAGTAAGTGCAGTGCCCGGGCCCGGATCGCCTGGGCATCATCCGGAATTGCCCCCAAAAATTCTTCAACCCTCTGCCGCAGCGAAGCAGTCTGATCCCCGTCGCTCAGCCGCAACTTCAGCCGAAAATCGAGCAACTGGGCGGCCAGTTGCCACGGTCCTTGGGGGACATTCGCCTGCCCCAGTTCCCTTTTCGCGTCATCCGTCCGAAACGCCAGCTCATCCGCGTGCGCCCTGGCCAGCATCGCCATCCACGGCGGCGCGCCTTCCCCCTTGAATCGCCCCTCCTCGACTTCCCGCCACCAGTCATTTGTGGGCTTTTGAAAATTCATGCGGCTCTCAGCGCGTTATCTACTGCTTGCCCGTCTGCACAAGCCGAATCGCCTTCTCAAAATTCTCCACCGGCTGATTCCCCAGCACGGGCATCGCCCGATCCTCCGGCCCCATCAGAATGATCGTCGGCGAAGGCAATTCCGCCGGCACGTGATGCTCCGTAATGTCCAGGACGTTGGGGAAATCCTGTTGCAACTTCGGAAGCGTATTCTGCTTGAAATCCCGGCAATGCTCGCACCCCGGCTTGCTGTAGATCACCATCCTGATGTGCCCCGCCGCCGGCGCCTCTTCGCTCTTCCCTTCCGCCACCAACTCGTTGGCCGCGCGAATGACGACGGGCCCGCCGTAGACGATGCCGCCGATCATCCCCACCACCGCGAGAATCAACCCCGCCGGAACCACCGCCAGCGCCGCCAGCGCGTGTCCCCGAATGACTGCCGCGCCGGCAATGAACGCCCCGATCGCCGTCGTGATGCACCCGAGACACGAATCGTGCCACGCCATCAGCACCAACAACAAAATCGGATGCACCCCGATCGAAAGCAGCACCGAAAATCGCACGCCTTTGGTCGGATGTTGAAACAGCGTCGCCAGCAGTAGCGATCCGTACCACCCGATCCCCATCAGGCCGAGATTGATCCCGCCGATCCGCGCCCGCGATGATTCACACGCCGCGCACGTGAAAAACGCCGCCCAGATCGAGCCGGCAACCGCGACGGTTAATCCGAACATCAGCAACCCGCGCGACGAGCCATCGCGAGCTTCCGGACTGGGACGCAGGGTTTTCTGTTCCACGTTACTCAACGCGCTGAACCTCCCACATATCCCGGAACAATCCCGGCCGCGCAATCAACTCCGAATAAACCCCCTGATCCACGACTTTCCCCTTGTCCAGCACGATGATCTTGTCCGCCCCGCGAACCATGTGCAACTGATGCGTGATCACCACCCGCGTCCGCTCGGAAAACGTCCGCGTGATCGATTCCTGAATCAAGCGCGCCGTCGCGTTGTCGATATTCGCGGTGTATTCGTCGCAGATGACAATCTGCGGATCGCGGATCAACACCCGCGCCAGCGCGATCCGCTGCCTCTCCCCGCCCGAAAGCGTATTGCCGCCCGGCCCCACGCGGAAATCCAGCCCGCTCTCCCCCCGCTTGGCAATCATGTCGTTCATCTGCGCCAATCCCAGCGCCGTCTTGACCCGCTCTTCCGTCACCTGCTCCGGTGGCACACCGATCGTCAGATTCTCCCGCAACGTCATGTCAAAAATGAACGGCGCCTGCGGAATGAACCCGACGAGATTGCGAAACGCCTTGAGCGGAATCTGCGCCAGCGGCACACCACCCAGTTTGATCGACCCCGACGTCGGTTCAAACAACCGCAGCAACAATGAAAACAACGTCGTCTTCCCGCACCCCGATTGCCCCACGATCGCAGTGAATTTTCCCGCCTCGATCTCCATCGACATCCCATCCAGCGTCCCCGGCGCCATCGGCGAATACTTGAACGTCACGTTCTCCAGCACAAACCCCGTGTCGTTGATGACCGCCTCCGCCGGCCCCTGCGGCATCGACGGCATCTCCAGCCATTGCTTCACCATGATCACGCTCGGCGCCGCCAGCGCGAATTGCGACACCGCCTGCGTCAACTGAATCACCGACATCGGCAGCATCGCCAATAGCGCCGCGCCCGACACGAGTTTGCCCAGCGCCGCGGGATCGCCCAGTCCTCCCTGAATGTTCAACAGATAAAACGCAAACACCAGCAGGTTCCCCGTCAGCAACGGGATCAAAATCGCGCACCCATTCCATGTGAATGTCTGAATCGACAATTTCCGCAGATTCGCCAACCGCTGATCGTACCGCCCCGCCGCATCGTCAAATCGCCCCATCACCACGAGGTCGCGATACCCGCCGACGCCCTCAATGAGTGAGTTCATCACCTCTTCATTGGCCATCTGCATCCGCCGTGATTGCATTTGCACGCGATGGTTGATCAGCCGCGTGCCAAGCCAGACGATCGGCGTCAACGCCAGCGCGACCAGCGCCCACGCGGCCCCCAGCGTCGTCAACATCAGCAGCACCAGTAGCGCCTGCATCCCCGACATGAACGTCTGCGACAGCCCTGGAGCGAGAAGCTCCGCGATCCGCCTCACGTCATCCGCGCTGCGATACGCGACCGTCCCCGGCGATTGCTCCCCCGCCAATTGCGTCGGCAGATTCCCGATCTTCTTGAACAGCGTCAGCCTTACATTCTGCGTAAAAAACTCCCGCACCTGCATGCTCAAAAACGTCGAGAGAAATGAAGCGCCCAGCGACAGTAAAAACAGCAGCGCCAGCCCGCAGAGCCCCATCCACACCGCCCCCCGCCCCGCCGCGTTCCAATGATGCCCCAGAAAATCCGGGAACTTCGCCAAGATCGGGTTGTACGCCGCCGCCGCCAGCAGACAGCATGTGATCACGATCAATTTCCACTGCTGCCCCACCAGAAACTGCCGGAAATAAAGCACCATCCCCAGCGTCAGGGGAGGCGGCTTCATCATCCCCATCGGCGGCCCGCCGCGCATCGGCCCTGGTCCCATGGGCCCGCCCATCGGCGGTCCCCCAGGATGCGGCAGAGATGGTCCGCCTCTCGGCGGGGTCGCTACGCTCATGATTCAGCCCAATAGAATAGCCTCCCGGCCACTTGTCGTCGCCGGGAGGCAATGAAATGTGCAATTCCAGTCTACTCAGCGACCGATCACCAGCAGACAAACCGATACCAGACATTCCCCCACGCGTCGGTCCACCAGACGTAATCGCAGGTATGACCCTGCACGTCCTTGTTACTGCTTGGGCCGGCGCCATTCACGATCGGCTCGCTCACGCGCGCCTTCACCATCGTGGTCATCGCGCCGTTCCCTTTGTCGCGACGAAGCTCCCCGGGAAGCTTGTCCCGCTTCACCTCACTCTTTGCCATCACATCCTGGGGGATGTTGTAAAACCGACCATCTTGAGCTAGTAGAATAGGCATGACATTCTCCTTCTTTTACGTTGTTTTTAACCGTCTAACCTTCATTCCGCAAAAAATATCCTTGAAGCAAAATTCGCATCTGAATCGAGTTAGCCTCCTTCCAATCCACTCCCTTCAATATCATTCCACGTTCTCCGCCATCAGATACAAAAATGTCTTCACCTGACAGGCATTCCATTGCGGCCTCATCTGCCGAATCCGCGCCGCCAGGGCCGCGATGTGCGGGGCGGCAAAGCTGCTGCCCGTATTGACGCGATACTCGCCGCCCTTCCACGCGCACCGCAGGTCCTCGCCGCACGCCACAAATTCCACCAGCTTTCCCGCCCTCCGCTGCAATCTCAGCTTTTCCAGCAAGCCAAAATCCGTTGACAACACCGAGGGAAACGAGCCGGGATACTCGATCTGCAAGTAATCCATATTGTTAGACGCCGCCACCAGGATCGAGTTGCGGCAGAAAGAGCTGTTCACCGCCCGGTAATAATCCGGCAAAAACTCCTGATTGGCCGACCCAAAACTGCAATTAATCACGTCATATTGCTTCTCAAACCCCCAATTTAGCGCCGCCAGAATCTGGTCGGACGTGCACCGTAAATCTCCTCCCAGCGCCCGCACCGAATCCACGCTCGCGTCCGGTGCATATTGCGCGATGATCCCCGCCACCGCTGTCCCATGCCCAAAGACATCGATCCCATCATCCGGCTCGACCGAGATAATGTCCTGCCCATCCGCCGGATGCTCATTGTTCTGCACCTTCCACGTGTTGATTTTTCGCCCGGCAAACTCCGGATGCGACACCTCCACGCCACTGTCGATGACCAGAATGCGCGTCCCTTTTCCGGTGGCGTGAGACAACTCTTCACGCTTGAGATGTTGAGGCGAATCCTGCTCAAGCGCCATTGCGATCACCCAGGATGAGCCCCATCAAATACGCCTTCCATTCCAGCGTGCGCAAATCGTTCCCCGCGAATTTCTGCCCATTTGTCGAATTAATCGCCGACAGCACACCGCCCAATCTCCGTTTCACATAAACCGGCGCCGCGATCATCGCCTGGGTCTTGGTTCCCGTCGCCGCATCCACGGACGGGTTATGCCATTCATCCGGTCCGATGCTCGCCGAGATTCCCGTCGACGCCACCATCCCCACCACGCTGTCGTTCACCGCCACCGCCGCGCTCTCCAGCACCCCCGGCGTCGGGCCATGATTCAGCGTCCCCAGCATCTGCTTCCCATCCGGCCCAATCAGCCAGAGCGTCGCCTCCGCCGCATGACAATCCCCCGCCACCTCGGCCAATAGCCGCCTCCCCAGCAGCGCCATCCGTCCCTTCTGGCACTCCGCCCGGTCCGCAACCACGACTTGTGAAACATTGCCGCTCATGAATACCACCAAACCCGATTTGCTCGAAATACGACAGAAAGATAATGCGGCCTCCAGCCGCTTTCCAACAAAATCCCGTGCCAAATAACTCCTTATTTGAAAACAACTTACTATGGACCAATTCTCCTGCTTTTCCTGCCTGTAAGACGCTTTCCCGCCAAGCCGGTTGCATGCCCTGGAGCGGTTTGCACCCGGACGTAGCGAGCCATTTGTCCATGGCTGCGACGGAGGCAAGGATGAGCGACGAAGCGTATCCGTAAAGCAGATACGTTGAGGAGTGAAGACGCCGCATCCGTCGCTGCCATGGATAAATGGCCGCTACGGTCGGGTGCAAACCGCTCTAAACCCCCAAAAACCTGATTTCCAGAATGATGTCGATCCGCGCCAAGGCCGTTCGTTACTATCGCAAAGGCGCCAATGTGGAGCCTCAGTGATTAAATTAAGGAGAAAGCCATGCAGTACCTGCTATTGATCTGCGGTGATGAGACCAAGTTCCCCAAAGACGGAACCCCCGAATCCAACGCCACCATGAAGGCGTACCGGGAATTCACCGAGATGATCCAGAAGATGGGCGTCATGAAGGGCGGCGCCCGCCTTCAGACCACCAGCACCGCCACCACTGTCCGCATCCGCGAGGGCAAAACCCTCCTCACCGATGGCCCCTTCGCCGAGACCAAGGAACAGTTCGGCGGCTTCTACCTCGTCGACTGCAAAGACCTCGACCAGGCCCTCGAGCTCGCCGCCAAAATCCCCGGCGCCAAAAATGGCAGCATCGAAGTGCGGCCGCTCTACGCGATGTGATTGCTTCGCTGAAATCCTCCCCTCTCCCGCATTATCCCCTCCCTCGGTACGCCGGCCTTCGGCTCTGAGGCTCAGGCTCGAAGAGGGGAGGGTGAGGGTGGGGGCCTTCACGAAAACACCCGTAGGATTTCAGCGCAGGTGATGTAATCCGGAGTCACGATGTCCGACAACGCCATGCCAGCAGATCCGTCCCAACCCGCAAAAGCTCTGACGGATCTGCTGCGCCGCCAGCGCGGAAAAGTCCTCTCCGTTCTGATCGGCTCGCTCGGCGATTTCGATTTGGCGGAAGATGCCCTTCAGGATGCCATAGCTATTGCCCTGGAGCATTGGCCCCTGACGGGCATCCCGCCCAATCCGCCCGCCTGGCTCGTCACCACCGCCCGCCGACGCGCTCTGGACCATCTCCGCCGATCCACGCTCTGGCAGGAAAAACAGCACGACCTCCAACTTTTGCTCGAGCAAAAAATGAGCGACGAACCGAGCGAAGATCTCCCCATCCCCGATGAGCGCCTCCGCTTGATCTTCACCTGTTGTCACCCCGCCCTGGCCCTGGACGTCCGCGTCGCCCTCACCCTCTCCACCCTCGGCGGCCTCACCACCCCCGAGATCGCCCGCGCCTTCGTCACCGCCGAATCCACCATGGCCCAGCGCCTTGTCCGCGCCAAGCGCAAGATTCGCGAAGCCGCTATCCCCTACTCCGTCCCTGACCTCCACGAACTGCCCGATCGATTGGATGCCGTCCTGGCCGTCCTCTACCTGATCTTCAATGAAAGCTATTCTGCCACCGCGGGCGATGACCTGACCCGCTCCGACCTCGCCGCCGAAGCGATCCGATTAACCCAAATGCTCGTCGAGCAACTCCCCACCGAGCCTGAAGCCTTCGGTCTGCTCGCCCTGATGCTCTTCCACGACGCCCGCCGTTCCTCACGAACGGATGACGACGGCCTCCTGCTCCTGCTGGAAGAACAAGACCGCTCCTCCTGGAATCGCGATTTAATCGAGCAAGCCAACGCCGCCCTCCGCTCCGCGATCTCTCACTCTAACCCCGGCCCCTACCAACTCCAGGCCGCCATCGCCGGTCTTCATGCCAATGCCCCCACAGCGGCCGCCACTGATTGGAAATTGATCGCTTCGCTCTACGATCAACTCGCCGAGTTGAATCCCACCCCCGTCATCGCCCTCAATCGAGTTGTCGCCTACTCAATGTACCAAGGCCCCCACGCCGGCCTCTCTCTTTTGGACACGATACAAGGCCTCGAACACTACCACCTCTATCACGCCACTCGCGCCGAACTGCTCCGCCGCCTCGCGCGATATGTCGAAGCCGCCGACTCCTACCGCCGCGCCTTGAACCTCGCCAAAAACCGCGCCGAAAGCCTTTTCCTCCGCCGCCGCCTCGCCGAAATGAAGCTTTCTGAATATTAGGAATATTAGGAACAGCCACCCATTTCTCATTCCATTCGCGCAATCCGATCACCTCACGCCAAGATCACGCCCTTGCTTTCGACCCCGGCTCACCGCCGATTGTGATTCGCTCTCTCCAATTGTCTCGGGTCTCGTT
>CAZCKE010000195.1:0-7706 GCA_964499005.1 uncultured Tepidisphaeraceae bacterium | reverse complement strand
GGGCCCGTTTGGCGTAAACATCAGCCCCGCATAGAGACGGCCCGAATATTCAATCCCTTCCCGGCAAAGGCCGTCGATGACGGGAACCAGGATATCGCGCTCGATCTGTGTCAGAAGCTGCGATGAAACCACCGGGGTCGGTGAATAAGCGCCCATGCCGCCGGTCATCGGGCCAGTGTCCCCGTCCTCGACCGGCTTATGATCCTGGGCCGGCTCCAAAACATAAATCGTCCGTTTGCTGACCAGTGCCAAGATCGAGCATTCGGGTCCGCTGAGCATTTCCTCAATGACGATCTGCTTGCCCGCATCGCCGAACGCTTTTTTCCGCATGATGCGATCAATGGTTTGCAGCGCGTCGGCCGTGCGATAACAGAGAGTGACCCCTTTACCCCCCGCCAGACCGGAGGCTTTGATGACGACCGCCTCATCGCGTGCCCGGACAAATTCCTCGGCGGCCAGCGGATCAGAAAATGTTCTGGCTTCGGCGGTGGGGATCGCCTGATGGCGCATGATCTCCTTGGCGAACCATTTATCCGCTTCGAGCTGTGCGGCGGCTTTACTGGGTCCAAATACTTTGGCGCCCGCGGCCGTCAGCCGATCGGCCAGTCCCAGCGCCAGCGGGTCTTCGGGCCCGATGACAACCAGGTCGATCTTATTGGCTTTGACGAATTTCTCGATTCCAGCCAAATCAGTCGCTTTGAGGGGGACCAGATCGGCCAATTGCGCAATTCCCGGATTCCCCGGAGCGCAAAATAGCTGGGTGACCCGGGGCGACGCCGCCAATTTCCACGCCAAGGCGTGTTCCCGTCCGCCTCCGCCGATGAGGAGAAGTTTCATTCGTGCAATGGCTTAATCGTCCGGCGGCCCGAAGGCAAGGCGATTCGTTGCGTTTTTTTCCCAAGGCTTTATCCTTCAGGCGAACCAACCGAGGGCTGTGTAAGGATATGGCTTAATGTTCGCGTTTGCGAAGCGCGGGAGCGAAGGCGGACCGCGCGTCAGCACCAAGCTCTGTACGGACCGCTTCAATGGGAAGTATCCGCACGTGGGGCTCTACGACTGCCGCGACAAAAGGGTCTGGGTCGCCAAGCCTTTGGATGGGCAGGCGATCCGCACCGCGCATGCGCGCCTGATCACGGGGGCCGACAACGCGACCAGCACCGTCTGGAAAGATCGATTTCTCTGCTTCTGGTTTTATACGCCACGAACAGGTGAGGGTTATATTCACGGCTATCCAATCGACTGGGACGAAGCGCATCTTCTGGTGCGGATCGACCCGCAATGGGATTATGACCGCCAGCGATTGATCCCGGTGGAATTGAAAGACCAGGTGGAGGAAAACCTGGAACGTCAATTTCGTCACGGAGAACGGATTTTAGACTTTTTCAAAGGGTGCCCGATCGATTACGCTTTCAATCTGCATTACGTTGGACAACGGGCGACGGAGTCGCAATTTTATGTCCGACGCGTGGAACCTGGCGCGGGACGGGGACGGGGCTGAAGAACAAGCTGTTTCAAAAGGAGAACGGCTTTACCGATCGCGGTAATGTGCCGAAAATATTAGCGCCGGATACATTCATTTTGACATAAGGTTGGTTGGCTATGGCAGACTTTCTGATGCCTCATCTCAGGACGTTTCAGGTTTTCCCGGACGTTCCGGCCCCGCTTGCGCCACTTTTGGAGATGGCGCAAAATCTCTGGTGGTGCTGGCATCCCGACGCCGTCGAGCTCTTTCGGCGCCTGGATCGCAATCTCTGGAACGAGGTCTATCACAACCCCGTCAAAATGCTCGGGCTCATCGACCATGGCAAGCTCGATGACGCCGCCGCCAACGACGGTTATCTGGCTCACATGAATCGCGTCTACCAGGCGTTCAAGACGCATCTTGCCGAAAAGGGGTGGTTCCAAAAAGCGCATCCCAGTTCAGCCGACGCGGCCAACCCGTTCCTCGTGGCTTATTTCTCAGCGGAATTTGGTTTGCACGAATCGCTGCCGATTTACTCCGGCGGCTTGGGCGTTCTGGCCGGCGATCATCTCAAGAGCGCCAGCGAAATCGCCCTGCCCCTCGTGGCCGTCGGCTTGCTTTATCGCAATGGCTATTTTCAGCAATACCTCTCAGCCGACGGCTGGCAACAGGAAGCCTACCCCGAACTCGACTTTTACAATCTTCCCGTCGAGCAGATGAAATTCGCCGACGGCTCCCCCGTGCAGGTGCGCGTTGATTTTCCGGATAACGCCGTTTTCGCCCGAGTCTGGCAGGCGCACGTCGGCCGCGTGCCGCTCTATCTGCTGGATACCAATCTCCAGGAAAACAGCCCCGCCGAACGGGAGATCACCAGCAAGCTCTATGGCGGCGGCACCGAGATGCGCATCCGCCAGGAAATCGTGCTGGGCATCGGCGGCGTCCGAACTCTCTCGGCACTGAACATCACGCCATCTGTCTTCCACATGAACGAAGGGCACAGCGCGTTCCTCGCTCTCGAGCGAATTCGTTTGCGTCTGGAAAATAGCCAGATGACCTTCGACGAGGCCCGCCAGGAAGTAATGGCCACTAACGTCTTCACCACCCATACGCCAGTCCCCGCCGGCATCGACACCTTTTCGCCGGAGATGATGATCAAATATTTCAAGGGTTTCTATCCATTGCTCAAGCTGGACGAAGAAGGATTCCTGGCCCTGGGCCGCGAGGATGTCTTCAACAAAAAACAAGGATTCTCGATGGCGGTGCTGGCCATCCGCCTGGCCGACAGCGTCAACGGCGTCAGCGCTCTGCACGGCGATGTCAGCCGAAAGATGTGGCACAACCTCTGGCCCCAGGTGCCGCCGGATGAAGTCCCCATTCAGCACATCACCAACGGAATTCACGTCCGTTCGTGGCTGGCCGCGGATATGTCGTTCATCCTCAGTCGATACCTCAGCGACAAATGGGAAAGCGACCCGACCGATCAATCGGTTTGGGAAGGAGTCATGCAGATTCCCGACGAAGAGCTGTGGCGCGCCCACGAGCGCTGCCGGGAGCGGCTCGCCGGCTGGACCCGATATGTCCTCAAGGATCAACTGGCCCGTCGCGGGGCGTCGTTTGATGATCTGGCCATCGCCGAGGAAGTGCTCGACCCCGAAGCCTTGACGTTTGGATTTGCCCGGCGATTTGCCAGTTACAAACGCGGCGCGCTCCTGTTGCGTGATCTGGGCCGGCTTCAGCGCCTATTGGAAAACACCAAGCATCCGATCCAATTCATCTTCGCCGGCAAGGCCCATCCCGCCGATCACGAAGGAAAGGAATTGATCAAGGCAATCGTGAATTTTGCCCGGACGCCCTCCATTCGCCGGCGCGTCGTCTTCATCGAAAATTACGACATCAACATTGCCCGCCAACTCGTGCAAGGCGTCGACGTCTGGCTCAACACCCCCCGCCGGGGCATGGAAGCCAGCGGCACCAGCGGCATGAAAGCGGCCGCCAACGGGGTGCTCAACTGCTCGATCCTCGACGGCTGGTGGGTCGAAGGATATGCCCCCGACCTGGGTTGGGCGATCGGCCATGGCGAGACATATTCCGATCCCAATACGCAGGACAAGATCGAGAGCCAGGCCCTCTACGACCTGATTGAAAAGCAGATCATCCCGCTCTTTTACAAGAGGACGGTGGATAACATCCCGCGCGAATGGATCGCGCGCATGAAGATCTGCATGCGGAAGCTGGTGCCCATCTTCAACACCAATCGCATGGTGCGCGAATACGCGGAGAAATTTTATATCCCCGCCGACGCTCGCGGACGGAAACTCTCCGCTGATGGGCTCTCACGATCGATCTCGCTGGCCAAATCCAAGGACCGCCTCCGCCAGAAATGGGGCGGCATTAAAATCGTCGGCGTCCATCAGAGCGGCAACGGCCACTATCGCGTCGGCGAGGACATGCTCGTCGAAGCGATGGTCGAGCTGCCCGACATTGACCCCAATGAGGTCAAGGTCGAGCTCTATTCCGGCCCGATCACGGCGACAGGCCAGCTCGGCACGGCTCACACCGAGCCGATGATGCACGTGCGCCACATTGCCAACGGACGGCACCTCTATACCGGCAAGGTCGATTGCCGCACGAGTGGGCGCAAGGGTTATGCCGTGCGCGTCGTGCCGGGAAACCCCGATCTGGCGACACCATTCGAGCCGGGATTAATCGTCTGGAATTAAGACGCGATTTTTGTGTCCGCCGCACGAAATGCCGCCGTCTCATTCGGCAATCATTTTCCCAGCATTTTGGCGACGATGAAGATCAGCACCGCGCCGCCCAGGCCACCGCCGAAGAGCAAGTAGATCAGGGAGTATCCAATCGCCGCCAGGGGGTGCATATTGGCCAAAATCATGTCCATGGGTTGGTTCCTTTCCGAATTCAACTTCTCAAAAGCAAACCAAGGGCCAGCGATCTGATGTGGCAACGGCGAGGCTGGTTGTGATTTTGGGAAGAATCGAACCCGACAAATTGCCGCGACCGGACTATTCGTCGTGCGCCCATTTCACTTGGCCGGCGACGATTGTCGCCCTGGGCATGCCTTTTACATTCCAGCCGTGGAACGGGCAATTTCGGCTGCGGCTCCTGAATTGGTGAACGTCGATCGTCCAGGTCTTTTCCGGATCGATGATCGTCACGTCACCGACCGCGCCGATGCGCAGCGTCCCGCGATCCAAGTGGGCGATCTGGGCCGGCCATGTTGACATCAGGTCGATCAGCTTCAGCCATGAGACATGCCCCGGCTCAACCAGGGCTTTCACATAAAGCTGCAAGGCACATTCGAGCCCCAGGATTCCAAACGGCGCCGAGGGAAATTCCAATTCCTTCTCCTCAGCCCGGTGCGGCGCGTGATCGGTCGCCAGGCAATCGATCGTGCCGTCCCTGACGCCCTGGATGCAGGCGGCAACATCCGCCGCCGTCCGCAGCGGAGGATTCATCTTGAAATTGGTGTCATATCCCCGGCAGCTCTCATCTGTCAGCAACAGATGATGCGGCGAAACCTCCGCCGTCACGTTCTGCCCATCCTTCTTGGCCCGCCGGATCAGTTCCACGCTCCAGGCCGTGCTGATGTGCTGCACGTGATAGCGGCAGCCGATCGTGCGATTCAGCAGCAGATCGCGCGAGATCATCAGCTGCTCAGCCTCCGCAGGAATGCCTGCCAGCCCCAGCGTCGTCGAAACGATCCCGCCGTGCATCGACCCGCCCGCCAGCGTCGGCTCCTCGCAGTGCTGCATGATCAGCGCATCGAACATCCGGCAATACTGCAACGCCTTGCGCATCGCCGAGGCGTCCGCCACGCCCACCCCATCATCGCTGAAGGCGATGGCCCCGCGTCCCAGCATTGAGCCGATCTCCGCCAGCTCTTTCCCTTCGCGTCCCTTGGTGATCGCGCCGATGGGAATCACGTTGGCCAGCCCCACGCGCTGCGCCTCTCGAAGCACGAATTCAATCTGTCCTTCGTTATCCAGCGGCGGCTTGGTATTGGGCATGCAGCAAACTGTCGTAAACCCCCCCGCCACCGCCGCTGCCGACCCGCTGGCGATCGTCTCCTCCTCCTCATCCCCCGGCTCTCGGAAATGCACGTGAATATCAATCAGCCCCGGCGTGACATAACATCCTCCCGCGTCGATTACGCTGTCTGCCCTGTCCAGATTTTCCCCCACCGCCGCGACCTTCCCATCGCGGATGAGCAGATCGGCCTTTCGCTGAATATTTTGCGAAGGATCGAGGATGGTGCCGTTTTGGATGAGGAGTGACGCCATAGTCGCTAATCACATAAATCCGAAACCAGAAACCGGAAACCAGAATCAAACCCGAATGACGAAGCTCGAATAAAATCGTCGCCCGCTCTTTCGTCATTGGGGCTTCTGGTTTTAATCGGATTTCGGGTTTTTGGTTTCGTCATCTTTCACTCGCGCCTTCGCGGTTCATTTTCCACCTGGCTGACGAGAAACAACACTGCCATCCGGATCGCCAGCCCATTGGTCACCTGCGTCAATATCCCGCTATTCGGCCCGTCCGCGATCGCTGACGCGATTTCAATTCCGCGATTCATCGGTCCCGGATGCATCACAAAGACATCTTTCTTACACCGCCCAAACCGCTCGTGCGTCAGGCCGAAGAATTTCGTGAACTCGCGAACCGACGGGAATTGGCTGCTCTTGATCCGCTCGAACTGCACGCGAAGCATGTTGACTACGTCCACTTCACCGATGATTGAATCAAAATCGTGCACGCACCGCGCGCCCAGCGACTCAAACGACCGTGGCAACAACGTTGGCGGCCCGACCAGGATCACCTCCGCGCCCAGCTTGGTCAGTGCCCAAAGATTCGACCTCGCGACCCGGCTATTGGCGATGTCGCCGACGATCGCCACCTTCAGCCCGGCGATTTTCCCAAACCGCTCGCGGATGGTGTACAGATCGAGCAACCCCTGCGTCGGATGCTCGTGCGCCCCGTCGCCCGCGTTGACCACGCTGCAATTGAGCGCGCGGGAAAGCATTTCCGCCGACCCTGACGCTTGATGCCGCAGCACGAAGATATCGACCCCCATCGCTTCAACATTGCGGGCGGTATCCACCAATGTCTCGCCCTTATTGACGCTGGACGCTTTCTCGTAGAAGTCGATGACGTCGGCGCTCAGCCGCGACGCGGCCAGGGAAAAGCTCGTTCGCGTCCGGGTCGAATCCTCAAAGAACGCATTGACGACGACCTTCCCCCGCAGCGCCGGAACTTTCTTGACGCTGCGCGTTGAGACTTCCTTGAACGAATCGGCGGTGTTCAGCAAAAATTCAATCTCTGCTGCCGACAACTCCTGTAGAGCCAGCAGATGTTTGCGCGTCCAGCGAATGGGGCCGTGTTGCGTCATCAGTTTGTTTTGGCTTCCTTCGGCTCGACAACGATTTCGTCCCGGCCGTCGCTCTCCTTCAATCGGACATTCACCCGATGATCAGCCGGGACATCCTTCAGGGTCAACCCAATGAAATCCGCCTGGATCGGCAGCTCGCGCCCGCCGCGATCGACCAGCACGGCCAGCCGGATCGCGCCCGGCCGCCCAAAATCGCTCAGCGCATCCATCGCCGCCCGGATCGAGCGGCCCGTGAACAGCACATCGTCCACCAGCAGGAGCGGATGCTGATCGATATCGATGCGCATCTCCGTCGGCCGCACCAGAGGGCGCGGGCCAATTTCCGACAAATCATCGCGATACAGCGTGATATCAAGTACCCCCCGCCCAATCCGCGAAAAACCGCGCCCGGCCAACGCGTGGCTCAGCCGGCCGGCCAGAACCTCGCCTCGCGTGCGGATGCCAACAATATTTAATGGGGAAGCAGAAGAAAATGCGGCGGCAATCCGATCGACCAGCTTGCCGACCGTGCGTTGAACGTCCGATTCATCGTAAACGTTCCGCATGGGCGGCGGGAATGATACGGGAAAGCGACTCGAATTACAAACGCCGTTGAATGAAACGTGGAGACGTGAAGACGTGATAAATGCCAATAGCGGCGCATTCTTCACGTTTTCACGTCTTCACGTTTTCAGAGTTCACCTATAATGCTTGGATGGCAAAAAGACCGCCCCACGCTCGTCTTTCCCATCTCGACGAGTCCGGCAAAGCCAAAATGGTCGATGTCGGCCACAAACCCTCGACCTCCCGCGAGGCCGTCGCCGATGGCCTCGTTGCATTGAGCGCTCAAACGCTCCC
>CAZCKE010000194.1:0-7706 GCA_964499005.1 uncultured Tepidisphaeraceae bacterium | reverse complement strand
CGCAAGCTCGTCGTGCTCTGCGCCAGATGCCGCAGCAGGACGATCGACGGCAACACTAGCGCAAAGCTCAGGACAAACGTTGTCGCGATGTAAAACGACGCCGGCCGGGTCCAGTACCATCCGATCGGCCAGACCTGATACCGCGCCGGCAGATCGGCCAGATTCGGCGGCAGATAATTCTTGTCGTTGAAGATGACCTGAAGCGCCAAAAACGGGTGCAGCCCCGTAAACCAACTTGTCTGCGTTCGGTACGGATTGCCCGATGCGTCCGTGAACTGAAGATGGAAGAAATCCACCCTATCCAGCAAAAACAGACCAACCAGGTAAATGATGATGAACAGATAAAAGCTGAAAATCGTTCGGCGGGTCCCGATTTTGAATGTCGCGATTCCCGTTGCCATCGCTCCGGTCACCAGGGCCGTCCCCGCCGCGATCAGGCAACTGGCAATGATGCTGTCGATCGCCACGCCCCCGAAGATCTGCGTGATCGAAAAAATGGGAATTCCGCTGATCAGCAACGCCACGACAAAAAATACGCGGCTCAGAAGCGACCCCAGTACAATCTGCCCGTTGGTCAGCGGCGTCGCCAGCAAAATGTCGTAGGTCTGGCTGTCCTTCTCCTGCGTGATCGCTCCCGCCGTGAAAATCGGCGACAGAAGGGCCACAATGCCCACAGTAACAAACGACATCTTCTGAAACGGCAGCGCCGAGTCCTTCGAAAGAGGCCCCAAGTCCGTTGTAGTGTCCCCGCCCAGCAGCACCGCTCCACTGACCAGCATCATCAGGACGAGATATCCTCCCCGCACGAATGCATCGCGACGCCGCTTCCCACCCCCCTCGATCACTCGAAGGAAGATCGGGTTCGCCGGAATCAACCGCCAGAAATAGTCCGCAATTCCCAGCATAAAGGCACGACTCGTTGGCCGCTGATCACTTCCTACTGCACCATTCCCTTGGTCAGGCGCATGAAGGCCGTCTCCAGGTTGACTTCTTCCTCCCGCAGGAGGTTGACCTGAAACCCCGCCGTCACCAGTTGCGTCGAGATAAAGCTCGGATCCTGCACGTTGGCCTTGAGCGCCACCTGAATGACGCCATTGTTCTGGGTCACCTGCTCCACATCCGGATGCTGCGTCAGCAGCGCCGCGGCCCGTTCGGAATTCTTGACCACGCCCACGTGAATGACCGTCCCCGCCCGCGCCTTGCGCACGATCTCCGCCACGGGGCCGCTGTAGAGCAGCTCTCCCTGCTCGATGATGCCGACCGTGTTGCACAGGTCCGCCAGCTCCGGAAGGATGTGCGAGGAGATCACGATCGTCTTGCCCATCCGGCGCAGCTCCTTGAGCAACTCGCGCATTTCGATTCGCGCCCGCGGGTCCAGATTCCCCGCCGGCTCATCCAGCAGGAGCACCTTGGGGTCATGCACCAGCACCCGCGCGATTGAAAGCCGCTGCTTCATCCCCCGCGACAGCCCGTCCACCAGCGCGTCCCGCTTGTACCCCAGGTCCGTCAGCTCCAGCACGTCGTTGACGATCTTGGTCCGCTGCGACCCGTTGATGTTGTACGCGGCCGCAAAGAATTCGAGGTATTCCTGCACCGCCATGTCCTCGTACGCGCCGAAATAGTCGGGCACAAACCCGATCAGCGGCCGAATCGATCGCGATTGATACCCCACCACGTAATCGCACACCCGCGCTTCCCCCCACGTTGGCTGAAGCAATGTCGCCAGGATCTTGATCGTCGTCGTTTTTCCCGCGCCGTTGGGCCCGATGAACCCGAAGCAATCCCCCTCATTGATCTCCAGATTGAGATTCGAGAGGGCCACCAGCGTGCCGTATCGCTTGGTGAGGTTGACCGTTTTAATGACTGCTGCCATGGTTTCCCGATCGCACGATTTCCTGACAGTTAATTCTACTTGTTTTCCCCCGCGCTCGCTTGAGTCGATGGGACGTGATACATATCCGACCGATTCAGCGGCAAAACAAACTGCATGAGGGTTATTCCATCGCCCGTGACGGGCGAGCCCGACACGTTCAGCGTTATCGGCAGCGGTGATTGCTCCGTGTGATCCTTGTCCCCCGCGATCGCGCAGATCACCAGCCTCCCCGCATTAATGGCCGGCGATAAGTCCATCATCCGCACTTCATGATTCACGAATTCATCACGATCAAATTCAGTGCTGTGCCGCCAGGGAACCATCCGGCTGAAAGCGGTCAATAGCGGTTCTTCGTATTGTAGATCCTGAGAGCTCTTTGCATTCATTTGCCAGAATCGCTGCCAGCCAACGCCCGATGTGCTGCTGTAAGCAAACGCCGGGACTTTGCCCCCCAGCGCAAAGTTATTGCCCGGATTCACGAAAAAATTCGTCTTCACCATCAAGTCCTGAGGTTTGAGCACTCCATCCTTAGGCCAGCTCGGAACGTAAAGAACCACATCGTTTTCGTTTACGCTCGTCGTATCCGAAACCTGACCCGCGGGCGCTTTAAACAGAAAATACACATCGGACAGATCGACTCCGGTATGATTTACCAGCGTTCCCTGAATGTATCCGTTGCTGAACGTATCCAGCTTCAGCGGCGGCGTCCCCGCCGGCACGAGAATCGTATCTTTGATCGGCCCCACCCAATGCAGTTGCAATTTCTTCGACGTGCTGCGAAATGGGATGGTCACCGAAACACTGTCCGCATCGGATGACTCATGTACCGGAATCTCGTATTCCAGATAGGCCGGCAGAATATCGTCATTCTTCACGAAGTCCGGGTACATGCTGAACGGCGCGATGTCACTTACCTCATGCGGCGAGGTATTAGGTAAATCGATTTGCTCATCCCCATCCTGCCGGACATACAAGCTCAACCGGCTGTCCACGACGCCCGTCGGCTCACCCACCGCGTACCGCACAAAGCTGTTGTGCCGAAGCTTCGGCGGTCCGCGCACCACCAGTTTCACCAACAGCATGGTCAAAACCGTCGCCACCATTGCCGAACCCGCAAAATAAAACCAATTCAACTGCGCCATCTTTCGCGACCACAAAAACAGCGGAAGCCCCAGCGCCGCGATCACGAGATAAATCACGAGAAATCCCCCCGCGACCATCACCAGCGCAAACGCATCTTTCGTCATGTTGAATTCAATCAGCGGCTTGCCCAGATCGATCACCGCTCCCGGCGGCGCCGACCACTCGTTTTCATTCTGACCTGATTGATAATCCTCGGGAACATCCGCATTATTCCATCCCAGCACCCGGTCCCACACAAATCGCCAACCCGTTCGAATCTTGTCCGTCAGCGCCGGATTTCCCAAATCCTGCGCCACCCACGTCACCGCTCCCAGCCCCACTCCTCGCCGCGCCAGCCACGGCGTATACGACTTCACCCCGTTATCGTTCCACTCCATCCATTCATCCACTTTCGCGTCCTTCAACGCCGGAACCCGCGCCACCTTGAATGTCCCAGTCATCTCCGGCAGTTTGTGACTCCCCAGCCGCCTGGCCGAATCGTCCCCCTCGATCACCCGTTGCAGCACGTCAATCCCCGGCCGATCCGCCATTGGGATCGTCCATTCCCCGTTCAACAACCCCCCCACCGGCAGGATCTCCTTAAACGGGCCGATCTTGAACGACTCGGATGGCTGGCACACTGCCAGGTTGCCCCCCTGCCGCACCCACTGCCCAATCGCTTCCAGCGACGGCGCTCGCGTCCCCGACGTCAGAAAGTTCGCGTCCGCGTTCATCCAGACGATCGCATCCACCGCCTCATATCCGCGCACATCCGACGGCAAATCGCGCGGCTGAAGCACCACCGGCTCCACATCCTCCAGGACGCCCTTCATCGGGCCGTAGTCGGGAATGATCGGCCGGTCCGTACCGTCCGTGACCAGCAGGATCAGCTTCCGCCCCCGCGTCGTCTCCATCATTTCGCGATGCGGATCGGCGCTGAGGATCGTCGAGGTGATCGGCAGCGTCGTAATCTGCTTGCCGTTCTTATTGCACAAAAAAACCTTCAACTCGTGATTGAGCGTATTGAGATTCGAGCTCACGTCCGTCGCGTCCGGCAGCCCGCCCCCCGTCGAACGGGGCTTGAAATAAACCCAGAAATTTTCCGTCGTCGCCGGCTTCCCCTCGGCGTTTCCCCCCAGCGTCACCATCTGCGTATAGGAAACCTTGTCCCGGTCCAGATCTTCCTGGACCACCTGAATCATGTAATCGACGGAATCTTCGCTCTGGCTGGTGAGCTGAACGAGCATCGGCGTCCAGCAATCGGGCCGGTAATGGTTGTTAAAGCCGATGGAGAGGACCTGCCCCCGGGCCTGTGCCCATGCCGCGGTCGGAATGAAAAGAACCAGCAACCCCGCCCGGAGCCATCGCATCAATCGAAATGTATGCCGTCGCATACGGAGCGTCAATCTACAGGTATGGACGGAACGGCCCTCCGGGAGTTTCACTCAAAAATCCCGTTTTCCACCGTGAATTCATTTATGCCCCTCCGGCCGTTTCTCCCCCAGGTACTTCCTCTCAATCGCCGCCGCCAGATCGACATCCGTGATATTCGCCAGCGTGCAGAGCCACGCCAACACGTCGGCAAACTCCTCTTCCAGGTTCGCCCGGTCATCCCCATTGAGCGCCGTTGCCAGTTCCCCAATTTCCTCGATCAGCCAGGCAAACGTCTTGGGCCACCCGCGTTGCCGGTCGACGGCTTCGTATTTGGTGGAAATGTGCTTCTGAAACTCGGCAAATGTCAGCAATTGAGCATCCATGTGTTTTATTGAAAGGGGTAAATATTGGGAAGTCATTAATTCGGTCGAGTTGTCGCGCCGTCCGCATCCGCGTCGTTGGTCTTTTGCCAATCGATCAGCTCCGCGATTGCCGCCTGCTCGCGCACCAGGCCCGCGTCATTGTTTTGCTTCTCGTAAATATCCGCCAGCAATTTGTGCGCCGACATATCGTAAGGATCGGTATACACCGCCCGCAGTCCCTCCGCCGCCGCGTTGTCCAGATCTCCGATGTCTCGATAGATTCTCGCCGCTCCCTTGGCAAACCGGTTGTCGTTCAATTCCACTCGCGACAGAATGTGTAATTGCTCAACTGCCTTGGTCGGCTGATTCAGAGCCTTGGTCATGTACAATCCTGCCAACCTCTGGTGCGGCAGCAAATCCATCGGCCGAAGCTTCACCACCATCTCCCACACGGTCACCGCCTTCGCATATTCCTTCCGTTGAATCAGATTCTTCCCTTCTTCCACCAACGATGCCGCACGTTGGCTCGTCGCCTCGTCATAACCCCACGCATCCACCTGCTTCTGGCACCACCCCTGAAATTCCTCGAAAAATTCCGCCTGGCTCTTATGGATCGAATTCTGAAAAACATCATCCTGCGAGCTGCCTAGGCGGAACTGATCCAGCATCGCCAAAATTGCCTGGTGCCCGTATTTCTCCTCGATATACTGGCAAATCCAGCTCGACTCCGCATAAGCCAGTTGCCGGTCGATCGGCCGCCGGGGCCGCACAAATCCCCACGTCAGATCGTCCATCCCCAGCAGCTGGCGCTTGGTCACCGCGTTGTACAGCATCGGCACCCATTCCCACCTCACGGGCGAATGTTCCTGCTGCACCGCCAATCCTTCCGTGAACCAATGCGCGATCCGGTTGTCCGTCGCCCCCAGCGTCACCGTGTGCGTGAATTCATGCCGCAGTACCTGGCTCCAATTGAACGGCCCCATTGTCGCGCTCCCCTTGCGCGGGGCCACCAGCGCGATGATCCGCCCCGTGCTCGCGCCGACGGTCGCGATCCACGGCGCCCCCGTCGTCCGCACTGAAAACTCATCGTGCGTCGGAAACACCTCGATCATCGTCTTGACCTTCGGCTCATATTCAAACGCCCCGCACACCTGCGGATAAACGCTCTCCAGGTAATCGCTGAAATATTCCGGGATCATCGGGTCCTGCTTGCCGTCGTAGATCACGATGAAATGATCCGATTCCTTGCGGGCATACCCCTTCATCTGGTCCAGCAGCCGCAGGTAATTGGTCGTTCGCGTGTCAAACGGGTCCAGCCCATGCGCCGCCTCCAGCACCTGCCGCGCCGAATCTTCATCCCCGCTCTGCGTGTAGAGCAATCCCAATCCATTCCGCGGCATCGGCCACCACGGCGCGCGATCCACCGCGATCCGGTACATCGCCGCCGAACGCGGATACTGCCTCATCGCGCCCAGTTGCTCGGCCACTTCCACATAAGCCAGCGCATCGCGCGGCGCGATCTGATCCGCCTGCTTCAAAATCTCCGCGGTCTTCTGATCCTGAAGCAATAGCGCGTAAGTCCCCGCCAAAAGCCCCAGCGCCTCGATGTTATGCGGCTGCCGATCCAGCACCCGCCGCAACGGCGCCAGCGCCAATTTTGGAGCCCGCTGCTGAAGCAGATTCCGCGCATCCAGCAGGTCCGCCTCGATCGAATCCGGATCGACGTAACGGATTCGCGCAATTGCCTGGTCTGCCGCGTCAAATGCAAACCCATCGATTGCGATCCGCGCCCCCAGCTTCCACGACGCGATGTCGTCAGGGTTGGCTTCCAAAGATTGCTTGAGTTCCGCCTGCGCCTGATCCGAGTCATCGTGCAGCACGAAATATTCCGCCGCCGCCACGTGGGCCGGCCAATAGTCCCGGTCGATCAGGTCATACGCTCGCACGAACATGCTCAGCACCGTGTCGTGCAATGATCGCTGGTTTTGGTACGCCATGGTGATCGACGCCCACCGGTCGATCGCCCTTCCGATCAGTGTCACATCCTCCGCGCTGTTGAATTGATTGGAGTTGTCGATCCATTTCTGAAGGTAATTATGCCCATCGGCGACAAACCACTGATACCCCGCCAGCGCCCCCGCGACATCCCCTTCCCGCTCCGTAAACGCCGCCGCGTAATAGTGCGGCGGAATCAAGTCCGGATGCGCCGCGATGACCTTGTTCAATTCCGCGACCGCCAGGTCCAATTTCCCTTGCGCCGCCAGCACCCGCGCCCGCAACGTCGAAATACCGGCATCGCTCGCGATCTTTGCGTCCCCCAAATCCTTCAGGGCCTCGTCGTACCGCCCCAGCGCCAGTTCCGCCTCTCCCCGGATCGTCGCAATATCGATAGCCTTTCCCTTCTTCACATTCGATAACGTCGCCAGCGCGCGCCGGTATTGCCCGGCCCAAAGCTGCGTCCTCGCCTTCTCCAGATCATTATCCTTGTCGTAATCCGCGTACGTCGGCTCGGGCATGTCTTCCGGCAGCAATGGCGTGATCCATTTTCCCGGGATTGTCTGGTCGTCGTACGATCCTCCCAGCGCGGTCGTGCTCCCCGCTACCATCACCATCGCCAGCAAAAAGCGTATGATCCCTTTCACGGCATTTTATTATACGCCCAAGGCAGGCAGTTAATGAACGCGACTCACTCTATTCGCACGATTGACCAGCTCATCGGTAACGTTCAGAAATTTCCCATCCTTGACAAGTGGGATTTCTACAACCATGCCAGCGTTTCCCCCCTCCCCAAATCCGCCGCCGGTGAAGTGCCAACCTTTGCGACCCAGATCGAATCAGCCCCTTATCTCGACGCTCACTGGCACCCCCCCATTGACAAGCTCCTCCAAAGCGCCGCCCAACTGATCAATCCTGAGGCTGACGAGATCGCTGTTGTTACAAATCCCGGAGACGGCCTCAGCATTGTCACTCAACAC
>CAZCKE010000193.1:0-7732 GCA_964499005.1 uncultured Tepidisphaeraceae bacterium | reverse complement strand
AAGATTTTCAAGAACATGTCCGAGCGCGCCGCGCAGCTCATTCAGGAAGACATGCAGTACATGGGCCCCGTGCGCGTGAGCGACGTTGAGGCCGCCCAACAGAAGATCGTCGACGTCGTCCGCCGTCTCGAGGACGCCGGAGAAATCATCATCTCTGGCCGCGGCGGCGAGAAGGAAATGATCGTGTAATTCGAAAATTCCGTCATGGGTGTCATCAAATCCTCCGAAGCTCCTGTCACCGCCACCGCTTTTTCGATGCAAGACATCGAAACAGCGGCCAAGCGCATTCTTCTCCGCGCCCGCATTGAGGCCGCTCAGATCGTCGCCGCCGGCCAAGCCGAAGGCCAAAACATCAAACGCCAGGCCCAAATCCAAGGCGTGGAGGAAGGCCGCCTGACCGGCATCGCCGAGGGAAAGAAAACCGGCCACGCCCAGGCCCTGGCCGAGCACGGCGCCGCGATGACCAAGTTGATTGCCACCCTCACGGAAGGCGTCCGCCAACTCGACCAAAGCCGTGAAGAATTAGCTGCCAACGGCCTGCAAGAAGTGATCAAGCTTGCCTGCGCGATCGCCCAGCGCATTGCCCGCCGACAGGCCAAGCTCGATCCGCAAGTTCTCTGCGAGAATCTCAAGGAAGCCATGACCCTGGCGACCCATGCGGCCGATGTTCGCCTTTGTATCGCTCCTTCGCAGATGCAAACGCTCCAGCAGGAATTGCCCCATCTCCGTCTCGCCTGGCCGCAACTGAAACATGTCGAACTTACTGAAGACGCCTCCCTCCAACCGGGCGACCTGCGAATCCACACCGTTCACGGCCAGGTCGACGCCACCCTCGACGCGCAATTGGACCGCCTCGCTGCCGAATTGATGCCCGATCCTGGCATCCTGGCGAGCTCCACTGCCCCATCGCCGAATAGGGCGGCCGCATCATGAAATTCCTGGCCGATCAATTGGCCGCCGTCGACGGCTCGATGCCCTATCGCGTTATCGGCCAGGTGCAGGCCATCAGCGGCTTGACGATTGAAGCGGGGGGGCTGGCCCTGCCCGTCGGTTCCCTCTGCCGCGTCAAAAGTATCGGATCTCTGGAAACCATCGCCGAAGTGATCGGATTCCAGCACGACCGCACGCTGCTCATGTCCCTTTCCTCCGTCGCTGGAATCTCGCGCGGCGACTCCGTCGAAAGCCTGACTGCGGGGCCGACCATCTCCTGTACCCGCGCCATGCTCGGCCGTGTGTTGGATGGCTTGGGCCGCCCGATCGACGGAAAGCGCCCCCTCCCCATGGGCCAGCCGCGCCGCATCGACGCCCGCGCCGTCGCCCCCATGAATCGGCGGAACATCGACTCTCCCATCTCCACCAGCGTTCGCTCGATCGACGCCCTGCACACCTGCGGATTGGGCCAGCGAATGGGAATTTTCTCGGGCCCCGGCGTCGGCAAGACGATGCTGTTGTCGCAGATCGCCCGGCACACCAGCGCGGATGTCTCGGTCGTCGCCCTGATTGGCGAGCGTGGCCGCGAGGTCCAGGAATTTCTCCAGCGCAGCCTCGGCGAAGAAGGGATCAAACGTTGCGTCGTGATCGTCAGCACCTCCGATGAGGCCCCACTGCTCCGCGTCCGCTCCGCAAAAGCCGCCTGCACCGTCGCTGAATTCTTCCGGGACCAGGGCCTCAACGTTCTGCTCCTGATCGATTCTCTCACTCGACTCTGCCACGCCCAGCGCCAGATCGGCTTGGCCGCCAAGGAGCCTCCCGCCACCAAGGGATATCCTCCCAGCGTCTTCGGTTTGCTCCCCGAAGTTCTCGAACGCGCCGGCCGCTCCGAGCGCGGATCGATCACCGGCTTTTATACCGTCCTCGTCGAAGGCGACGATTTCAACGAGCCGATCCCCGACGCCGTCAAAGGGATCGTCGATGGCCATCTTTGGCTCAATCGCGCCCTGGCCAACCGAGGCCATTTCCCCGCCATCGACGTGCTCCAGAGCATCAGCCGTGTGCGCAGCGACGTTGCCGCGCCCGACCAATTGCGCCAAGCTCGCCGCATTTTGGCTTTGACCGCTGCTTATCAGGACATTGAAGATCTGGTGAACATCGGCGCCTACGTTCCCGGCGTAAATCTTGACCTCGATCTGGCTGTCCAGGCCCGGCCCCGGATCATCCAATTTCTTCAACAGGAAGCCTCGGCGCCGCAGTCGTTGGAACAATCCGCCAGGCAACTGGCTGACTTGGCATCATGGATCGAGCAGTTGGACAAAGCCCTGCGCGCCCAGGCCGCGAAAGCTGCTGCCGCTCGCCCCGCGGCTGCCGCTGCAAAATAGCGCCTCGCCGCAGAGTCGTAAATCATGGCCAAATTCGTTTTCAAACTCGAAGGCGTCCTTCGCCAGCGCCACGGCATCGAGCAGCAGCGCCAACGCGAGCTGGCCGCCGTCCAATCCCGGATGACACTTCTGGAAACCGATCTGCGCAATCTCGATTCCTCCATGCGCGGCGCGGAACAGGATTTGCGTAACAACCGCCTGACAGGCCGCTTGGACCTCGGATTTCTCGCGGCCCATCGGCGATACGCTTTTGCGATGCAAAGAAAAGCCCTGGGAATCGCCCAGAAAATGGCCACGGTTCGGATTGCCGTCGACGAAGCTCGCAAAAATCTCGTCGAAGCCGCCAAACGCCGAAAGGCCATCGACAAGCTCCGCGAAAGGCAATTTCTGCGCTGGCAGCAGCATCTTGCGCGTCTCGAGGCCGCCGCGCTCGATGAGGTCACCACTCAGATGACCTATCAGGCCCAGATCGAAGAGCAGGCGCAAATCGACAGTCAAGCGCGGATCGAGAATCAGTTGCGGGCAAGCGTATCGTGAAGGCAGGCGTCGCATGAAAAAAATATTCTCCGTCGCAGTGCTGACCCTGGCCATGAATTTCCTCGCCGTGGCCAGCGCGGTCGGCTGGCTTTTTCAATCAGGCCGCGTCGACAAGGGAAAATTGAAGGAAATTAAGGAAATCGTCATGCGCGGCCCGGCGACCCAGCCCTCCGCCGCCAAGCCGGGCCCGGCCACTCGCAAATCGCTTCTGGACTTCGATGAAATGCTCTCCAAGGGGACCGACCGCAGCGCCTCCGATCAGGTCGATTTCGTTCAACGCGCCTTCGGCGACCAAATGCTCGAGCTCGACCGACGCCAGCGCGAACTGGCCGATCTCAAGCGCCAGGTCGATCTGGCCAACCAGAAACTGGCCGCCGACCGTCAGCAATTCGAAAAGGACAAGCAAGCCCTGGCCTCTCGCGAGCAGGAAGCCGATCGCCTCCAGACCGACAAGGGATTCCAGGACAGCCTTCAGTTGTACAACTCCATGCCCAGCAAGCAGGTCAAGACGATCTTCATGACCCTCGACGAGCAGACCGTCCAGCAGTACCTCGAAGCGATGCCGCCGCGAAACGCCGGCAAGATCATCAAGGAATTCAAAACCCCACAGGAAACCGCCTTCATCCAGAAAGTTCTGGAGCGAATGCGATTGGCCCAGGCCTCGACTGCCTCCGAGAAGCAACCATGACCAATTTGACCAGCGCCGCATTGGGCGCGACCGGCACTTCCATCCTCAATACGATTCCCACGCTGCCCGCCTCACAGCAACCCGACGGCGCCAGCGATACTTCATTTCTGGATCAGCTGACCAAAGCGCAATCCCAAAATCCGCCCGGCGGTTCTCCAGCGGATTCTTCGGGCCCAGGGCAATCGATCGTCACTCCCGGCAGCCAAGCCCTCAAACCGCAAGCCGATAAATCGTCTTCACCCTCAAAAAGTCCCGCTTCCAACGGCGACGATAAGCCCTCCAAGTCGCAAACCGATCAATCTCAGCAGGCTGACGCTGCTTCATCCGACCCGGCTCCTCAGGCCTCTGATGGAGATCAAAAACCCGTTGCCTCGGATGATTTTCAAAAGCAAGAAACAGCTGACGCCAAGAATACCCCCGCAAAACAAGCTGCCGATCCTCATACGGTTACATCAAAAAATAAACCGCTGGTGGCTCAAAAGTTGCCCACCGCTGATGCCGTCAAAACCGACGATTCGAGTGACACGAAAGAAAAAGCGCATCCCGACAGCGCCAAAGCCGCCGACCAGGCCACCCCCCAATCACCTGATGCTGCCGCCGTTCTTGCCTCAGCGACCCCGGCAAACCCAACTCCGTCCGCCGCGTCCGTTGATGTCACAACCGGGCAAAACGCGACCGCCGCGAGCAATACACCCGGCGACACAGTGAAATTGAAAACCCCGCAAACCAAATCCGCCGACGGCAAAGCCGCCATTACCGCGCAGGATGCCGCCGCAAAAAATTCGGACACTCAGACGGCTGCCAAAACCGCCTCCGCGGCAACGTCTGCCCCGGCCACCGATCCGAATCTCAAAAATCAATCCTTCCAGCAAACGATTACCACTGCCGCCTCGACATCAGCCCCGACGCCTTCGGGAATTTCCGGCTTCCCCGGGTCCAATCACGCTGCCGCAACCCCCGCTCAGGCCTCCGCATCCCCCGACGCCGGTTTTGCCCAAACCAATCACCCGACCATCGTCAAAACCATTGCCGGCCAGCTTCTCCCCAGCGGCGGTACCATGAGCATCCAACTCGATCCCCCTGAACTTGGCGCCTTGCAGGTGACCGTTCACATCGAAGACGGCGTTGTCTCCGCATCGTTTGAAACCTCCAACGATCAGGCCACCCGTATTCTCAGCCACTCGCTGGGCCAATTGAAACATGCCCTGGAAACCCAGGGCATTGGCGTCGATCGCCTGCATGTTCAGCAAAGCGCCAAATCCGATAACGCCAATACTCAAACCGGCGGCGATGGCAGCCGTCGGCAGGGGGCCTCGGACGATGCCTCGACCCAACAACAGCAGCAGCGGAGAGAGATGATGCGCCGAATGTGGCGGCGCGTCGCCTTCGGGCGCGACCCCCTCGATCTGGTCGCCTAGTGATGGATGCGGCGCAGCTTTCGCGCTCCGCCGGCGCAGCTTCGGCGCGAGCCTAAATTACCGCATCCGATTTTTGAATTGCCCTCAAGGGCCGGGCCGAAAGGATCAATATGAGCGCTATTCCAGGTACAAGTTCCAGTCCCAATACGTCCAATCAACTTCCGGCCTCCAGCTCGACTCAGCAGTTGACCTCCAGCGACTTCATCCACTTTCTCATCACCGAGCTTCAGAACCAGGACCCTCTCAATCCCACCAGCAGCGACCAGATGCTCAGCCAGATGAGCCAGATCGGCCAGCTTCAATCGTCCACGACGATGGTCAGCAGCCTTCAGGGGATGGTCCAGCAAAACCAGGTGGCTGCCGCTTCCGCTCTAATTGGAAAACAAGTCCAGGGCACTGATGCCTCTCAAAATGCCGTCAGCGGAACGGTGACTTCCGTTCAGGTCAACTCGACCGGAGTCAATCTCCAACTCAGCGACGGCTCGACCGTCCCGATGAACGGCGTGACTTCGATTACTTCGGCGCCCAGCCCATCCGGTTCATAGCCAGGCCGGCTTCCGGCGCCATCAAATGCCGGCCGGCCGACGCGGAGCTGCGGCCGTTGTTTTGACTCGAGGAGTTCTCTCGCACTCGATCGGATAAGTCATGGCACTGACCAGCACACTCTACACCGGCCTCTCCGGCTTGAACGCCAACCAAACCTGGTTGAACGTCATCGGCAACAACATCGCCAACGTCAACACCTCCGCGTTCAAAGCCAGCCAGGTCGCTTTCAGCCCGCAGTTTTACGTCACCGATCAACCCGGTAGCGCCCCCGACACCAATTTCGGCGGCACCGATCCCAGCCAGCATGGGTTGGGCACCCAGGTCGCCACCATCTCCAAGGATTTCACGCCCGGCTCCATCCAGACCACCGGCGTCTCCTCCGATCTGGCCATCAACGGCAACGGCTTCTTCGTATTGAATTCCTCCGCCGGACAACAATTTACCCGCGACGGACAGTTTACTTTTAACTCCAACAATCAACTCGTCACCACTGCCGGCGCATTTGTCCAGGGATTCGGCGCCGATACCAACGGCAATATCCTCACCGGCGCTCTGCAAAACATTAACGTTCCCCTGGGTCAATCCAGTGAGGCACGCGCGACCCAAAACGCCACGCTTCAGGGCAACCTCAATGCTGGCGGCGACGTCGCGGCAGGCGCGTCTATTCTCACCAGCCAGCCGATCCAGACCATCGATGCCTCCAACCTCACCGGCTCCACCCTTCTAACCAATCTCGAAACAACCGCGTCGACTCCCGCCACTCTCTTTACCTCCGGCGACACCCTTTCACTGGCCGGCACCAAAGGTTCACGCCAGCTTCCTAATCAGACGCTCGCAGTGACCGGCACCACCACCGTTTCCGATCTGGAAAATTTCTTTAACGAATCGCTCGGCATCGATACCAGCGTTTCCGAATCCGGAAATCCGCCACCCGGCGCGACCCTTCAGGCCTCCGGCGCGACAGGTAATCTGGCGATCATCGGAAATACCGGAACCGCAAACGCTCTGACCTTGGGATCGGCCGGCCTTGTCGACACCGCCACCGGTGGCACGACCAGCTCTCCCCTGACCATCTCCTCCGGCACTTTCACCAGCGGATCCAACACCTACACCGACGGCGCGATCGGCGAGAGCACGCATACGACCATCACCGCTTTCGATTCGCTCGGCACCCCGATCACCGTCGATCTCACCACCGTTCTCGAAAGCAAATCCGATTCGGGAAACGTCTGGCGCTTCTACGCGACCTCGCCGGATAACCAGGGCAACACGGGACCCGTCGTCGGCACCGGCACCCTCACGTTTGACAATACCGGCCAGCTCAAATCCAGCACCGGCACCACGCTCACCATCAGCCGAACCGGCACCGGCGCGGGCACGCCTGTCGTTATGACCCTCAATTTCAACGGCACGACCTCACTGGCCAGCAATACCTCCGATGTCGTCATGAGTAACCAGGACGGTGAGCCCCTGGGCACTCTCAGCTCCTTCTCCATCGGCGGTGACGGAAAAATCACGGGCGCTTTCACCAACGGCTTGACCAAAACGCTCGGCCAGGTCGCCCTGGCCAGCTTCAATAACCCCGAAGGCCTCATCGACGAGGGAGGCGGCGTCTACCAAACCGGTGCCAACAGCGGTGTCGCCGCCATCGCGGGCCCCGGCACCGAAAACACCGGCAGCATTCAGGCCGGCGCGCTCGAGCAGAGCAACGTCGACCTCTCCAAGGAATTTATCAACCTGATCATCGCCTCGACGGGTTTCAGCTCCGCCAGCAAGGTGATCAGCACCAGCGACCAGCTTTTGACCGAATTGCTGAACACGCAGCGATAAGCTGCATTGAAGGAGATGGCCCGAAACTCGATCCCTCGCGACAGGTGTTCTCTTCTGCTGTCGCGAGGGACATTTTATTTTCGTCGTTCGATTGGATTGAAATTTCAAGACTGAGGGAGGATCCCATGATCAGTTTGACACGCCTCAACGGACAGTCTTTCGTCATGAATGCCGAGAAGATCCGGTACGTGGAATCGACGCCGGACACCGTCGTCTGCTGCGAGAATGGCGACCGGCTCATGGTGAAGGAACCCCTGGCCGAGGTCGTCCGCCGGGCGATCGACTACGCACGTGTAATTCGCCGGCCGATCACCGATTGATCGCGGATAGGCCCGCTTTTACCGACCGCGCCGTTTATCCATGCGCTAATCAAGGGCTCCCTTTGCTTTGCCGATACA
>CAZCKE010000192.1:0-7747 GCA_964499005.1 uncultured Tepidisphaeraceae bacterium | reverse complement strand
AACACAATAACAAACCCACCTTAGCCCGAGGGCCGGCCGAGGACACAAGCTTTCCTCAGGGTGCGAGTCGGCCCGAGGGCCCTTGTGTTTCCTTCTTGCTCTAAAACGCAAGGTCCCTCACCCCTACTCGGGCGCTGGTGAGTACGCGCCCTTGTTTACGGGGTTCGGGATGACGAAGCTCTGGCTATTGCATTGAGCCTGTCCCGATCCCACAAAAACCATTAATTCTTACCACCCCCCGAACCCCAAAGCCGAAAAACAGCGTAAAACCCCTTCCACCCGCCCTTTTGGCCTTCCACAACTATTGACACCGACCCCGACCGGCCTAAATTTTCCCCAACACCTGAATACTGATTTCTTATCGAGAGTGGCTGAGGGTGGGGCCCGATGACGCCACAGCAACCGTTTGATCCAAATTTGTATCCGGTCAAATAGGTGCTAACTCCCTCCCGATGTTTCCGCAGAAAGTGGTTGCATCCGGGACAGATAAGAAGAAGCCAAAACGTGCTCACGTCGCCGCCTCTTCTTATCCGGAAGAGGTTTTTTGTTGGAGCAGGACATGAGCTACGTTATCGGCCTCAAGTGTAAAGAGTGCGGGCACAAAGCCCCCATCTCTCCCGTTCATGTGTGCGAAGCCTGCTTCGGCCCCTACGAGGTCGAATACGACTACGCCGCCATGAAGGGCAAAGTCACCCGCCAGTCGATCTCCGCCGGCCCGCGCAATCTCTGGCGATACAAAGACCTCCTCCCCGTCGCCGGCCAGCCCAAGACCGGCCACAACTCCGGCTTCACTCCCCTGCGCAAGGCCGAGCGCCTCGGCAAAGAGTTGGGCTGCACCGACCTGTGGATCAAAGACGATTCCTGCAACTACCCGACCTATTCCTATAAAGAACGCGTCGTATCCGTCGCCATCTCCAAAGCTATTGAGTTCGGCTTCGAAACCGTCGGCTGCGCCAGCACGGGCAACCTCGCCAACAGCACCGCCGCCCACGCGGCACTCGCCGGTATCCGCTGTTTCGTCATGATCCCCCATGACCTCGAGCAGGGGAAAGTCCTCGGCTCCCTCATCTTCGGCCCCACCATGGTCCGCATCCGCGGAAACTACGACGACGTCAACCGCCTCTGCACGGAGATCGCCGACAAATACGGCTGGGCCATCGTCAACGTCAACCTTCGCCCCTACTACACCGAAGGCGCCAAAACCTATGGCTTCGAGATCGCCGAGCAGTTTGGCTGGAAGCTCCCCCAGCACACCATTGTCCCCACCGCCGGTGGAACGATCCTGCCGAAGATCTACAAGGCGTACCAGGAATTCATCGAATTGGGATTGGTGGAGAATAACAACCCCAAGATCTATTCCGCTCAGGCCGCCGGCTGCAATCCGGTCGTCAAGGCGATCCACGACGGGATCGACATCATCGAGCCGCAGAAGCCCAACACCATCGCCAAGAGCATCGCCATCGGAAATCCTGCCGATGGCTACTACGTTTGGCATGCCGTGAAGGATTCCGGCGGCTGGGGCGAAAGCGCCACCGACCGCGAGATCGTCGACGCCATCAAACTTCTCGCCCGCACCGAGGGTATCTGGACCGAGCCCGCCGGCGGCACGACATTGGCCGTCGCCATCAAGCTCATCCAGCAAGGCCGCATTCCGCGCGACGAATCCACCGTCATCTGCATCACGGGCAACGGCCTCAAAACTCTTGAAACCGTGCAGAACGATCTGCCCTATCCGGTCGTGATCGATCCCAAGCTGTCGGAATTCGACGCTTTGCTCGCCGCGAATCAACCCTCTCCAACACCCCGAAAATCGTTGCTTGCTGAAGTTTAAAGATGCCTTAACAAATCGATTACGCTCCAACAACCTAATTTAACGACGGACCGCTTCTTGTTTCACTAATTTTTGCGGCGGTTTAGCTCCTTTGCTAAATTGCCACTGTCCCATCCATTTTTTTCGTTTGAGTGGACAATTTTCAGAGCCCGTTTTTCGTCACCGAACTGTTTTCGGCCAACCGCCCTGACCTTGTCCTGGGCCACGGATTCTAAAACGATGACCGCCCCCTTGCTGATCGACGCCCCTTCCCAGCGCCAATTTCCGCGCTATCCGACGAGCGGCCTTTCGCGTCCGGTTCATGATTGGCTCCTGACGATGTTCTGGTCGTTCGCCATCATCGCCGTCATGGGCTGCGTCTACGTCGTCGAGAAATACGCCCTGCATCTCAAGGGCACTCCCATGCGGATGGTCGCCAATCCCGCCGAAATCTCCATTCGGTTCGTCGGCTTTTCCCACTACCTCGTTTCGCTCTATTTCATGGCCACCAGCCGCGCCGTCCGCAATTTGCGCGGAATGCTGATGTTCGCGCTGTTCATTGCGCTGAGCGCCCTCGCGGGATACGCCTTTTGGTGGGTTGGCGGCGACACCAACAAGCTTGCGGTCGTCAGCGTCTTTATCTTCTTCCTCATGCACGCGCTTCGCGACGAGGTCATGTTTTATCGCATCCGCTCCGGCAGCGCGATTTCCGCCGCCGAAGCGCCGCTGGCCAACCGCATGTTTTTTCATCTTCAGGTGCTGGGGTTGTGCCTCCTTGCCGCCATCCTTTATCCCGCGTTCCTCTTCAAATACCTCGAGATGGGCAAAAGCCCCATCATTCAGCAATGGATCGACCTGCTCCTTCCCACACAGTGGCCCAAGGCGGCAAAAGTGCTTGTGCTAGCCTCACCGTTCGTCCTGGCCGCTTCGTTGCCGCTATGGCGCATACAGGCTCAATACCCCGGCGGAATCGTCCGCCTGCTCCGCTCCCATCGGCCTCTCACCTTTATCATCGGCGGAACCTTCGTCATGGCAGCCTCCACCGTCTTCCTCGGCGCATGGATCTTTGACGTATTAATCCTCATGCATTTCGTCGGCTGGTACATCTTTGCCGTTGACGGAATCCTTAAAGCGCCCGCCCAGCAGCGCCGCCTCATCACCTGGCGGACCCCCGACGCCTGGATTCACAAAAATCTGACCGGCTTCACCGTTTTCCACGGCGGTCTGGCGCTTCTGTTCCTATTCGCCATCGCCTTCAATCACTGGGTCCTGGCCCTGCGCCCCTGGCTCCCGATCGGGCATACCCTCCATAATCCCATCACACTCTTCCTGGGAGTCCACACGTTCTACTACTGGACTCTGGCCCATCTCGTGATCGGTTTCATGCCGCGCAATCGCGCCGCTTCCCGTAAATGACCGTCGCCCCTCGATCCATTGGTACAACCTCACTGTCCCCCAAAGCTATTTCCGGCAATTTCCCTTTCCTTTTGTCCGAAAGACCCCCAGAACGCTGGCGGAGAGCAACCAAATCCCTAAAATTCGATCCGCTCCCTAATGTGGGAGAAAATCTTTAACACGCAGGAACGACCCATGGCGATCAAAGTTCGCATCCCCTCTCCACTCCGCAGCTACACCAACGGCGTCGATGTGCTCGAAGTCGACGGCGCCAACGTCGGCGAAGTCCTCAACGGCCTCAAAGCCAAAGCCGCCGGCATCGAAACCCGCCTCTTCAAAGGCCCCAACCAGCTCAACCGTTTCGTCAACGTCTACCTCAACGATCAAGACATCCGCTTTCTCAAAAATCTCGAAACCCCCGTCAAAGCCGGGGATGAGCTGAGCATCGTCCCCGCCATCGCGGGCGGACGCTTGTAACCTGCACGCTCCATGACAAACTATCCCGGCCGATATGCTCTATAACCTGCTCCGGCCGTTGCTCTTTACGCTTCCGCCCGAGCGTGCCCATCATGTAGCCACCACCGCCCTCCGCGCCTCCCTTTTTTCCTCCCCAGCCCGCTCGCTTGCCCGTTCGATCTATTTAGTCAATGACCCGGCCCTGGCCATCAATCGCTTCGGCATCTCCTTCCCCAACCCCATTGGCCTGGCTGCCGGCTTCGACAAAGCCGCTGACTCTTTCAATGCCCTGAGCGCCCTGGGTTTTGGCTTCATTGAAATCGGCACTGTCACCGCCAATTCACAAGACGGAAATCCCCTACCCCGCCTCTTCCGCCTCCCCGCCGACAAAGCCCTGTTAAATCGAATGGGCTTCAACAACCCCGGCGCGGCAGCCGTCGCCGATCGTCTCTCCCACTCCAAAATCGAGCCGATCCTCGGCGTCAACATCGGCAAGAGTAAGGACGCCAAGCTTGAAGACGCCCCCGCCGATTACCTCGCCAGCCTCGAGCTTCTCGAGCCCCATGCCCACTACATCACGATCAACGTCAGCTCACCTAATACGCCGGGCTTGCGCTCTCTTCAGGAATCCGAGCCGCTGGCGCAGTTGCTGCAAACCTTGCGAGAAAAAGCCGCCGAATTGGCCCAGAGGCGCGGTGAATTGCCCAAACCGATCCTCTTGAAGATCGCGCCGGACATGACAGAGGAGCAATTGGATTCCATCATCCAGGTTGCTCTCTCGCAAAAAATTTCGGGCATCATCGCCGCCAACACCACCACCTCGCGGCAGGGATTCGTGACGCCGCAGGCGGAATTGGAATCCCTTGGCCCTGGCGGCATCAGCGGCGCGCCCCTCCTCCCCCGCGCCTGCCAAATGGTTTACCGCATCTACCAGCAAACCTCCGGCTCGCTGCCGATCATCGGCGTCGGCGGAATTTTCTCCGCCGGCGACGCCTGGCAGATGATCACCACCGGCGCATCGCTCCTCCAGCTCTACACCGGCTTCATTTACTCCGGCCCCGGCATTGTTCGCCGAATCAATCGCGGATTATTGCGCTTGCTTCGCCAGCACGGCCTTCATAGCCTAGAAGACGCGGTCGGCCTTTCGCACCACTCGCACACTGCTTCAAAAGGAGTTGTCCCGCCATGAAAACGCCTGCCATGAAATCCCCCTTCTCACGCCGCTGCTGGTTCACCTTCCCCTCCCGCACGCAGGTTGAGCAGCCGATCATCTGGCAGATGAGCCGCAAATTCCCCGACGTCTCTTTCGACATCCGCCAGGCCAGCGTCCAAAACGAAATCGGCATCATGGCTGTCCTGCTCACCGGCAAAGAAGACGAAGTCAAAGCCGCGATTGAATTTGTCCGCTCCAAGGGAGTGACGGTGGAGCCGATTGAGAAAAGCGTCGTGGAAGGCTGAAAATCGCCCGTTTTCGGATATAATTATTGCGATGTCTCAGACAGCCCCAGTCGTGAAGCCTTTCAAGCTGCCAGCCAAGCCGATCCCACCGCTGACGAATGGCGATCATCTCAATCGCGTTGAATTTGAGAGGCGATTCGACGCGACGCCCAATCTCAAAAAAGCCGAATTAATTGAAGGAAAGGTGTACGTGGCTCCTCCAGTATCTCATCGTGGTCACGGAAGCCCTCACGTCGATCTGATTGGCTTATTTTTCATCTACCGGGCCGCGACACTCGGAATTATGGCCGGAGATAATAGTTCAATCCGCCTCGACCCCAACAACATGCCCCAACCCGACGTGTTTCTCTTCATTGATCCAGCTCTCGGCGGTCAGGCAAAAATTGATCCACAGGGATATATGACCGGCGCGCCGGAACTGATCGCCGAAATCGCGGCGACTTCCGCGAGCTATGATCTGTATGAAAAATTTGATGTCTATCGCCGCCATGGTGTCAAGGAATACATCGTCTGGCGCACCCTCGACGGAGCCTTGGATTATTTCATCCTCCGCCAGGGCGACTACCAACAGCTTCCCCCTCGGCCCGACGGCGCGCTTTGCAGCGAGACCTTTCCCGGCCTCTGGATCGATCCCGTCGCCCTCCTGACCGGCGATCTGGCCAAAGCACTATCAGTACTTCAGCAAGGACTGGCATCGCCTGAACACACCGCTTTTGCCGACTCGCTGAAAGCCAAAATCAAGCCCTGAGATTTTGACTGCATCGCAGGCCCAAATCAGCCGATCTTTACAACAGCGAATCCTTCGCATATGATTCGCTTAGTTGAAGAACGCTTCTCGCTGCTTCGGTTCGAACTCCCCCGTCAGTTCCTTCCTGAATCGCTGATCCGTTCCTGAATCTGAATATTGTTGAATTTGCCCCGGCGTTATTAGACTTAGCCAGGGCCGCAGGTCAGCGGATTCACGCATGTCGCGTCATACGGCCGGCGATTAAAGTCCATAGATAGAAAGAAATATGTCCGAACAATTGCAATCTCAAATTTTAGAACACCTCCAATCCGCGCGCTACCGGCCGACCAAGCCTCGCCGTCTCGCCCGCGACTTGAACCTCGAGGGAGACGAAAACTATCACGCCTTCCGCGACGCCCTGCGGGAGCTGATGCACGCCGGCCGGGTCGTCCTCGGCGCCGGCGGCAACGTCATGGTGCCCTCGCAGCAATCCAGCGCGGAAGGCTTCGTCGGGACCTATCGCCAAAACCGGCGCGGGTTTGGCTTCGTCGTCCCCTCCGATCCCCAGGGCCATGAGGATCTCTACATCCCCGAAGGCGAAAACGGCGGCGCCATCACCGGCGACATCGTTCGCGCCAAGATCACCAACCGCGAGCAGCGCGACGACAAGGTCATGTACCGCGGCCGCATCATCCAAATCATCACCCGATCACAGAAACGCTTCGTCGGAACCCTCGCCCACCAGCGCGGCAAATGGATGGTCCTTCCCGATGGCAACGTCCTCACCGAGCCGATCCTCACGCCGGATGCCGCATCGCGCCATATCCGCGCCGGAACCAAAGTCGTCGTCGAACTCACGACCTACCCGGCCGAAAACCAGCCCGGGCAAGGCGTCATCACCGAAGTCCTGGGCGCTTCCGGCGAGAAAGACGTCGATCTCAAATCCGTCATCGTGCAGTTCAATTTGCCCGGCGAATTTTCCGAAGCATGCCTGGATCAGGCCCGCTCCGCCGTCGCTCGCTTCAACGCCAAATCCGACTGGGGCAATCGTCTGGACCTCTCCGACCGCGTCATCTGCACCATCGACCCCGACGACGCCAAGGACTACGACGACGCCATCAGCCTGCGGCAGCTCGATAGCGGGCTGTGGGAACTGGGCGTTCACATCGCCGATGTCTCCTTCTTCATCGAGCCCGAGAGCCCGCTCGACGTCGAGGCCAAACAGCGCGGCAACAGCTGCTATTTCCCCGGCCACGTCATCCCGATGCTGCCGGAGATCCTCTCCAACGGCGTGTGCAGCCTCCAGGAAGGCGTCCCCCGTCTTTGCAAAAGCGCGTTCATCGTTCTGGACGAAGACGCACATCCGATCCGCACGCAATTCGCCAACACCGTCATCCGCAGCGCCAATCGGCTGCGCTACCGCGAAGCCCAGGCGATCATCGACGGCGCGGACTTAGTTCCGCATCCCGATGGCCCGCGAAAAGTGGACGCCTACGATCCCTCCGTCGTGCAGCTATTGCAGGACATGAACCGCCTGGCCCGTCGTATTCAAAAACGCCGTGCCGCCGCCGGCCAGCTTGTCCTCGATCTCCCGGAGATCGATCTGGTCCTCGACGAAGACGGCAAAATCACCGGCGCCCAGCCCGAAGACCACAGCTTCACCCACACGCTCATCGAGATGTTCATGGTCGAGGCCAACGAAGCCGTCGCCCGGCTGCTCGATTCGATTCAAGTTCCGTTCCTGCGCCGCACGCACCCCGAGCCCGATCTGGACGACTCCTCGCGCCTCCGCCACTTTGTCGAAGTCCCCGGCTACCGCCTGCCCAAGGACCTGGATCGCAAGGCCCTCCAAAGCCTGCTGGCCACGGTTCGAGGCAAGCCACAAGCATTTGCCATTAACC
>CAZCKE010000191.1:2548-7763 GCA_964499005.1 uncultured Tepidisphaeraceae bacterium | reverse complement strand
CGAGCATTTGTTTGATGATCAATTCGCTGTCGCCCCGGACGACGATTTTCTTGGCTCCCAGTTGCTGGGCCTCGCGCAGACCGGTGATCAGGGCCATGTATTCGGCGACGTTGTTGGTGGCGCGGCCGATGAAGCGTCCCAGGGTGATGAGGGAGGTCCCATCCGCGGCGGAGAGGACCACGCCGATCCCCGCGTTACCGGGATTGCCGCGGCTGCCGCCGTCGAAGTTCACCGTGATCAACTCGTGCATGGACCTATTGTAGAATTCGCAGTTTGTAATGTGCAATTTGAGACGGGGAAATTGCAGAATTTTATGCGGGGGCTTTGAGCAAAAGGACGGGGACCTCAACGCGATGTTGAACTTTGCTGGCTGTAGTGCCTAGAAACAGGTCGCTGAGGAAACGGTGTCCGTGAGTGCTCATGGCGATCAGATTACACCCCTCTTCACGAACCCAGCGGACGATCTCGGTGGCGGGGTCGCCGAAAGCCAGTCGGGATTCGACGTCGAATCCTTCGGCGGCCAGTTCGGAACGCACGCGTTCGAGATAGGCCCGATCCTCATCGATTTCGCGGCTGACGGCATCGGGACCGTAGGTCCGGGCTGCCCAGCCGTCGGCGACATGCATGAGCACCAGTCGGCTTTTCATCAGGCGGGCCAATGGGCGCACATGATCGAGGATGACGCGGTCAGTCGCGGTCGTATCGAGCGGGATCAGGATTTTGTCGTACATGGCATTCAGCTCATTTCCGATGCGCGTCGCACCAGCGACGCCACATGGTTCGGTAGGCCGCCTCGACGTTGCGGGCAAAGAGCGCCCCATCGGTCAGGGGCGAGCGAAGCATCCGATCCCGCAGGCCGGCTCGTAATTCCGCCAAGGCCGGCATATCGCCCGCAAGTCGTGCCACAACGCGGGCGTAATGCTTGGGTGTGCGAGCGGCGAGCTCCGTGAGAGCCAAATTGCTCAAATGACTCCATCCCGCTCGCCCCGCCACCGTCGGGCCGGCCATTGTCACCACCGGCACGCCCATCCACAACGCGTCCAGACTGGTCGCGTGACCATTGCAAGGCAGCGTCTCGAGCCCGATGTCGATGCGATGATACAACTCCATGTATCGCTTGCGAGGCTGACGATCGACGAATTCGATCCGGTCGGCGGAGATGCCGGCCTGCTGGAATTTGGCGGCGAGCTGTTGGCGGACCTGGCCGCCGGGGGCGGACACGATCAGTTTTGATTTTTCGACGGCGTTCATCGCCGCCGTCCATAATTCGAGAGTCTGCTCGCCCATTTTGCAGAAGTCGGCGAGACAGCCGAACGTGACAAAACCATTTTGCAAAGCGGGCAGCGGACCGACGGTCGGCTGGTCTCCCGGCGCCGACGCCGAGGGGTCGTAACACCAGAATGTGTCGGCCAACCGCACAGACTGCTCGACGTAATATCCGTCGAAGAGCCCGGGCGGATCGAGATGCGGATCGGTCAGGCGGTAGTCCATGGCATCCAGGCCTGTTCCGCCGGGATAGGCGAGCCAGGCCACCTGAATCGGAGCGGGTTTGTAGGCAAATACCAGCAAGCGGTTGTCGACCGCGTGCATGGTCAGATCGACCAGGACGTCGATTTTGTCCTGCCGGATCAGTTCGGCGACTTCGTGGTCCATCAAGCCGATCGTGCCGCGCCAAATATCCGCGTATCCGCGCAGGCGTTCGGTGACCGCATCGGGCATCGCGACGCCGGAGTAGCAGAATATCTCCATTTTTTTTTTGTCGTGATTCGACAACAGCGGCGAGGCAAAGAGGCTCTGGGCGTGGTCGCGGAAATTGGATGAGACGTATCCGACGCGAATCCGCCGATCAGGCGAAGCTTCATTGTCATGCGCGCGGATGAATTTCCGCAACGGCTGTGCGTGGCGGAGATTCCACTGGCGCAGCTCGCTGAAAATCGCGGCGACATCGAAACGAGAATGAAATTGGAGGGCATACGCGCGATTGCTGTGAGCGCCCGCGTAGCCGGGCAGAAGCTTGGTGGCGCGATCGAAGCATTGCAGGGCGTCGTCCAATTGCCCCAGTTCCATCAGGACGGAGCCGAGATTGTTGTAGGCCAGCGCGTGATTCGGTTGCAACGCCAGCGATTGCTTGTGGCAGGCGGCAGCTTCCTCGAGTTGTCCGCGAGCTTTGAGGGCAACGCCCACGTTGTTGTAGGCGTCCGCAAATTTTGGGTTCAGCGCCAGCGCCTGGCCGTAGCAGGTGATGGCCTCGTCAATATATCCCATCTCCCGCAGGGCATTGCCCAAATTGTTGTACGCCTCGGGATATTGCGGCAGAAGCTCCAAAGCCCGCCGGCCAAAGAGAACCGCTTCCTGAAATTTTCCGCGCTGCGCCAGCACGGCGCATAAATTGTTATGCGGATCGGCCGCATCGGGCGCGGCGGCGATCGCGCGGCGATACGCCTCGATTGCCTCATCGAATTGACCTATTGCTCGAAGGGCGCTGCCCAGTACGTTGAGCGCCGGCGCGTGATTGGGTTGAAGACCGATTGCCTGCCGGCAGGCCTGAATGGATTCTTCCCACCGCCCCACCGCGGCGAGAATCACGGCGCGATTGGCGTAATAATCGGCGTTTCGCGGCTTGGCGGCGATCGCGCGGTCAATCAAATCCAGCGCTGCATCGTGCCGGCCGGCCTGAAAAGATAAGACGCCCAGTAAATGCAGCGCGCCGGCATGCGCGGGCTCCTCATCGAGCACGCGCCGATAAAGTACTTCGGCTTCGCTGAGCTTGCCGGCCTGATGCTGCTGGGCAGCGGATTCGAAAGTTTGTTGGAGCGTGTCGGCGGCCATAGAAAACGAGCCTTGGATTTTACCGTGAGATCTTGTTCGCCGGTACAATTGTGAATGGATCGGAGTTTTCGCATGTGGGAGAGATTTGCGCCGAGAATGCGCCGCACGATTGTCAGCGCTTTGGACGAAGCGTCGCGCGGCGGGCAGGAAACCGCCGGGGCCGAGCATCTGCTGCTGGCATTTGCCAAGGACCGCCAAAGCGCCGGAGCCTATGTTTTAGAGCAGTGCGGCATCGAATTGAAGCCGATGATCGAGCGATTGTCGCCGATGAATGGCGATCCCTCGGAGATCGAGCCGTCGCAACGCACCAGCAAGCTGGATGATTCCGCCTTGGTTTTGCTGCGGGAAGCGGACGATCAGTCGCATCGGCTGGGACATCATCATATTGGCACGGAGCATTTGGCCCTGGCGCTTGCGAATCTTCCGCGCCTGGATGCCGGTAAAATGTTGCGCGATGGTGGGCTCACGCCTGAAGCGGCGCGGCAAGCCATCGACCGCTGGATCAAGCAGGGAATGCCACGACGACGCGGCGGCATGGCGTGGCGCGGATTCCGCTCTCCGATGGCTCGGGCCGTGATGCGGCCGATCCAGAAGACACTGCGGGTCCCGGGAATTGCCTGGAAAATCTTTATCCGGAAAAGCCTGGCGCATCCGCGATTTACAACCAATCCCTATCCGCTCTACCGCTGGCTCCGCGAGCGCGAGCCCGTGCGACCCGACCCGCTGGCTCCAGTCTGGATTCTTTCGCGCTACGAGGACGTCGCCACATTGATGCGCGATCCGCGATTTAAGAAGGACCCTTTCGCGCCGGAGCGATTGCCCGGTTTCGTGCGGGAACAATTGGGCGCCACCGACGCCCGCGTGGATATCGAAACGGTTTCGATGTTGTTTCTGGACCCGCCGGCACACACGCGGGTTCGTGGCATGCTCTCGCGGGCATTCACACCCAAAACGCTGGCGGATCTGACGCCTCGCATTGAGTTGATCGCCAAGAAGCGCCTCGATCGCGTCGAGGCAAGCGGGCGAATGGATCTGATCGCGGACCTTGCATATCCGCTACCGGTCATTGTGATCGCGGAACTGCTGGGTTTCCCGCCAGAAGATTATCCACGGCATAAGGAATGGTCCGATGCGTTTGCGGCGGCATTGGCCCTGCGGGAAACGGCAACGCTCCAAGCCAAGGCGGCGCTGGCACGCACGGAGATCCGCCAATATTTCAATCAGATCGTGCTGGATTTGCAGAAAAAACCGACGGATACGCTCATCAGCCGATTGCTTGAGTCCGAAGGCGAGCCGGATGGGCTTAATCGAGAGGAGATTTTCTCCAATGCGGTATTGCTCCTGGCCGCGGGGCATGAAACGACAACCAACCTGATCGGCAATGGAATACTGGCCTTGCTTCGCAATCGAGATCAGTGGGATTTATTGGTGCGTGAACCGGATCTGGCGGATTCGGCTGTCGAGGAGATGCTTCGGTACGACTGCCCCGTGCAATGGATCAGCCGGATGACCGGCATGGCGACTGAGATGCGAGGGCGAATGATTCCGCCGGGGCAAATTGTTCTGGGTTGCATCGGCGCGGCAAATCGCGACCCGGCCCGGTTTCCCAATCCCGATCGATTCGATATCCGCAGGACGGACAACAAGCACCTCTCATTTGGGATCGGGATCCATTACTGCATCGGCGCCGCGCTGGCGCGCATGGAAGCTCAGATCGCCCTTCGCCAGCTTGTCAGTCGCTTTCCCAAGATGCGGCCGGCATTTCGCCGCGTGAATTGGATCAAAGGGTTGACGTTTCGAGGCGTGAAAAGCTTGCCGGTGATTCTGCGCGGTTAGACTCGTCGCTCATGTTGCCGATTCATCCGGGGACAGATCGTCCTCAACAGCGATCGATTTGACGATGTCTTCCGCAGCGGTTTGGCGCCCGATGGCGGCGGCGCCGGCAGGCTTGGATTTGGGTTCCTTGGGCTCTTTCGATTTGGTCTTATTGACCGCCAACTCCAGCGGAAGTTCATCAGGGATATACAGGATGCGATGGCAACTTGGGCAGAAAACCAGCTCATCCCGGGAATGCAATTTGTTATAAATGTCAGTCACCAAGTCCATATTGCAGATGGAGCAGGCGTATTCCTCCCGGCGGCGATCAGGCTTGGCCAAGGCACTGAGGGCTTCTCCGTCGAACCGGTCGGCCAGGCGCTCAAAGGCATCGCGAGCCTTGGCGGGAACCGCGTTCGCCGCTGCATCGCGCTCCGGGCGGAGGGACTCGATTTCCGCCTGCAGGAGGTTCACGCGGTCACCGATCTCGGCCTTTATTGACGTCAGCTTGGCGCGCTCGGATTCGAGCATCTTGTTCAGCTCGTCTGTCTCGGCCACAACTTTATCGACC
>CAZCKE010000191.1:0-2538 GCA_964499005.1 uncultured Tepidisphaeraceae bacterium | reverse complement strand
GCGGCGGCATCCCGCTGAGGACGAAGAGCATCGATCTCAACCTGAAGGGCGGCGACGCGATCACCGATTTCTGTTTGCATCGTGGCGAGCTGGGCTCGCTCGCTTTCAATCACCTTGGTGGATTCCTGAGTTTCAGCGGAGAACTTTTCGACCAATTCCATCGCTTCCAGAAGCTGGTCTTCCGACTTGCTCTTATCCACTTTTTCGGTGTTGATCTCGACGAGAAAGGCCTGGTATTCGCGATTGGTCTTGGCATTCTGCTGCTGGGTCCGCAACCGGTCAATGCGAGCTTCGCGGGTTTTGAGGTCGAGGTCGAGTTGGCCGGCCTGAGACTGCTGCTCTCTCAGTTTGGACTGGGAAAGTTTAAGGCGCTCGGCCAATTCATTGACCTTGCGTTCCTGAACACGGGCGTTGCGGCTCACCGCTTCAAGACGCCCTTGTGCTTCCCTCAGCTTTTGGTCGGCCTGGTGCAATTTAACCAAGGCGACATTGGTCGGACCCATACTATCACCGTCATACAACAGGCGAAACATTCTGGCAACCGTCAAGGGGATAAAAAGGGGCTATAGCTTTATTTCCGCCGCTGCCGCTTACCCGATGGCCGCGAAATTCGCCAGAATCTTCAGGCCGACTTTCTGACTCTTTTCCGGGTGAAATTGCGTCGCCATCAAATTGTCGCGACGAATGCTGCTGACAAACGGCCGACCATAGTCAGTCTGAGTCGCGATCACCGATGGATCGTCGGGGACCAAATGATAACCGTGCACGAAATAAACACTGCACGGGTCGGGTAAATCCTCAAACAACGGGGATGGATTTCGCCGGATGAGCTGGTTCCAACCCATGTGCGGCACTTTTAAGCCCATGGTGGAATCCACGTCAAACCGGACGCATTTGCCGGAAATGACCCCCAGGCCTTTGTGCTGCCCATCCTCGTACCCCACATCGCAAAGCATCTGAAGACCCAGGCAGATTCCCAGAAAAGGACGGCCGCGCGAAATGTGCCGCAGAATCGCTTCAGCCAAATTTCGCTCGCGCAGCGTCGCGATGGCGTCTCGAAAAGCCCCAACACCGGGCAATACCAGTTTTTCGGCGCGATCAATTTCTTCCGGCCGCGTAATAATTTCCGCGTCGAAGCCGACCTGCGCAAAACCTTTCTGCACGGAGCGCAGATTGGCCATGTCGTAATCAACGATCGCGATGGACATGGGATTAGTATAGTGGGGAAAAAGTAAGACTGAAACGTGAAGGCGTGAAACGCGAAAAGAGGCGTTTCGGCGTCAATTCTTCACGTCGGCGTCTGTGGAGTGGACGGCGACGGCGCGTCCTGATCGCGCGTTTGGAGCATGGCCGCCTTGGCTTTCATGTCCGCCATGTCCTTGGTCATCTGGGCAACTTGATTTCGAGTGCGCATCTGGCGGATTTGCTTGATCGTTCGGAAAACCATCCGAACGATCAACGTGCCCAGGACGCCGCCGACAAAAACCGAGGGAAGCAATTGGAGCAATGTGGTTTGCGGCGCATGTCCGAACCAGACCCAGACTGTGAGGGGTTGATTGGCATTTTCGATGAGGAAAAAAATCAGATAGATCGCCACCGCGCTGGCCAATGAAATCTTTGTCCAGACTTTGATCTTAAGCCACAGGCTTCCCATGCGATCCTTTCGCTCAGTGACCGAGCATTTGATGCATAAACACCTTCAGGCCCAGAAATGCCGGCCACAACTGACTGGCGGCGATGGGACAGTAGAATAACATGACAACCGCGGTCGCCAAGCTGAGATAAGGCCCGTAAGGCAATTGCCGGCGCGAGCGGGTGAACATCATGTAGAGAGCGACGAGAATGCCAAAGAAGGGGGCGAGAAAGAACGCGAGAGTGGCCGCCCCGCCGCCGATTACAGCCCCAATGCCGAACATCAAGTGAACATCACCCAGGCCCATCGCTTCGCGCCCAAAGGCGTACGAGCCGAGAATGCGGGTCATCCAGATGACAAACGCGGCAATCATGCCGGCCAAAATCGAGCCGAGCATTGCATTGAGCCAATCGTAGCCGGCCGCCAGATCCCACCAATGTTTGATCGCCGGCACCCCCAGATACGCCGACATCGACAGGCCGCCCAAAAGCATCGGCGGCATCAAAAAGAGCATCTCCTTTTGCATCTCGACTCGAACTTGAGAGGGAGTAAATTCCGGGGGAATCTCCGGCTCTTCCTCTCCCTTACGCCGAGCGTCTTCCATTTTTTGCTCGAGTTCCTCCCGCTCTTTTTCCAGAAGATCGCCTTCAGGAAAGCTCATCGGAAGCATTTTGAAGCGGAGCAGGATGATGCTGATCGCCAGGCCAACTGCCGCGCCGGCGCTAAGTGACATCCATGGCGCACTAATGAGCAGATTGCCCGCAACGCCGGGGTGATCAAAGACGGCATGCGCAACGATGGCGGCGATCGCAATCGTCCACGGTATCCCAACAGGAATAATGTAAAGTTCCGCGTCGATCAGGCTGGCGGCAAGCAACCCGCTGATCATCAGCATGGCCAAAACA
>CAZCKE010000190.1:0-7776 GCA_964499005.1 uncultured Tepidisphaeraceae bacterium | reverse complement strand
ACAGGCCGATGCGCCGGCGCGACGTGGCCGGCCCGACAACGACCGCGGCCGCGCCCCGCACGTCCGCGTAGTCGATGGCGCCATCGGTGCCCAAGCCGAAGCGTGTCCCCAACAGGCGCCCGTCGGCCTCTCGCCCCCCCCGGCCTGGGTTCGCCCCCGCGTGCGGCCGCGGCGGGCAGGACGGCCAATCAAGCCTTTGTCCGACAGAGCAACCGAACCCGCCCAGGCCGCGACCCAAATCGCCGCCTCAAGCCAGCAGCAATTGGTCGGCGTCGATCAGGTCGCTTCGGCCATGGAGAACGTCAAAGAGGCCAGCAGCCAGAATGCCGCCAGCGCCAAGCAATTGGAAGCCGCCGTGCACAACCTCAAGGAACTGGGCCAAAAGCTGAAGTCCTCCGTCGAAATTTACAAAGTCTAAACGCCCATTCATGGCCGGACCGTCATCATGCCCATCGAAGACCAAGAATTTGTCCAGCGGTTGAGAGCGACTTTTAAAGTCGAAGCCGAGGAGCACCTGCAGGCAATGGCGTCGATGCTTCTGGAACTCGAGCAATCGGCCCCTTCCGCGGCGCCGCGCGCCACGATCGAAAATATTTTCCGCGAGGCGCACAGCCTGAAAGGCGCGGCCCGGGCCGTCGATCTTTCAGAGATCGAAGCGGTCTGCCAGGCCATTGAAAGCGTTTTTTCATCCTGGAAGCGCGAGCAAACCAGCCCGACGCCTCAATCGCTGGACACGATTCATCAGGCCCTGGACAGCATTCATGCCCTGATTGGCGAGCCGCCCGCCGGATCGAGTAATTCCCTGGCCGTTTCGCATGAATTGATCAGCCGGCTGGGGCAATTGCAGTTATCGCCGTCCTCGGCCGCCCCGCGGCCCGTCGCAACTCCGGCACCCCCTGCCGCCGTGGCGGAAAGTTCTCCCATTTCATCCGCGATTGCTCCCGCGGCAGCCGAGCCGGAGAAGACCGCCGTCCAGACCGTGCGCATTTCCATCGACAAGCTGGACGCCCGTCTCTTCCAGGCGGAAGACATGCTGTCCGTGAAAGCGATGGCCACCCAGCGCGCGGCGGAATTGCGCGAGTTGATGGCTCGATTCGAGCAGTGGCGCAAGGAATGGGCCAAAATATCCGCCGAGGCGGCGAACCTTCGCCACACTCGCCAATCCCCCGGCATCTCCCGCGCCGGCGCGCAATCCTCTTCCAGCGCGTTGGTTGATTTTCTGAATTGGAATCTGGACTACATCCGCTCTCTGGAAACCACGTTGCTGTCGATGTCAACGCGGGCGCAGCGCGATCGCCACATGGTCGCCAAGCGCGTCGACGATTTGCTGGAGGATTCCAAGAAACTGCTCATGCTTCCGTTTTCGACCATTTCAGGAATTTTTCCAAAGCTCGTCCGCGACCTCTGCCGCGACCAGAACAAGGAGGCCGAGATCGTGATCCACGGCGGCGATGTCGAGATCGACAAGCGCATCCTGGAGGAAATGAAGGATGCGCTGATCCATATCCTGCGCAATTGCGTCGATCACGGCGTGGAGACGCCCGCCCAGCGGGCCAACCTTCAGAAGTCCGCCCGCGCCACGATTGAGATCGCCGTTTCCCCGGTCAATGGCAGCAAGGTCGAAATCCGCGTCTCCGACGACGGCGCCGGAGTGGACCTTGAACGGGTGAAGGAATCGGCCCTTCATCACGGCATTGTCTCGCAAGCGGATATGTCGCTGTTAACCCAGAGCCAGACGCTGTCCCTGGTGTTTCATTCGGAGGTCTCCGCCAGCCCCACCGTCACGGCAATTTCGGGCCGGGGACTTGGAATGGCCATCGTAAGAGCCAAGATCGAAAAGCTCGGCGGTCAGGTGTCCATTGAGAGCAAACGCCACTCCGGGACGACGCTGAGTATTCTCCTGCCCCTGACGCTCGCGACATTCCGCGGAATCCTGGTTTCGGTGGCCGACCGGCTCTTTATCGTCCCGACCTCCGGCGTCGAACGCGTCCTTCGCATCAAGCCCTCGGAGATTCAGACTGTCGAGAATCGAGAGTCGATTCAGTTGCAGGGGCGGGCAATTTCATTGGTCCGCCTCGCAGCGGTTTTGGATTTGCCGGCCGGTTCCAGGAGGGACAATCCGTCGGCGCCGCTGTCGGTGGTCGTTCTCCGCTGGACCGATCAACGGATCGCCTTTGTCGTGGACGATGTATTGCGGGAAGAAGAAGTGCTCGTAAAGCCGCTGCGCAAACCCTTGGTGCGCGTGCAGAACATCGCCGGCGCCACGGTGCTGGGCTCCGGCAAGCCGGCGCCGATTCTAAACGTGACCGATCTGATGAAATCCGCCCAATCGCGCGGCGGCGAAGCGCCCCAGCCCGCGGCGCAATCCACGCCGCGAACATCGATCAAGCACATCCTGGTCGCCGAAGATTCCATCACCTCCAGAATGCTGCTCAAGGGGATTCTGGAATCGGCGGGATATCAGGTGCGGACCGCCGTCGACGGCGTCGATGCCTTCACGATCCTTCGCGAAAATCAGTTCGACTTGGTTGTATCCGACGTCGAAATGCCGCGCATGAATGGTTTTGACCTGGCGGGGCGAATCCGCGCCGACAAGCGCCTGGGCGATCTGCCGGTCATATTGGTGACCGCGTTGGAATCACAACAGGAGCGCGAGCGCGGCATCGACGCCGGCGCCAGCGCGTACATCATCAAGAGCAATTTCGATCAAAGCAATCTGCTGGAAGCAATCCGCAGATTGATTTAGCCGGCTATGAACAAGAATCGGAAAATCAAAGTTCTGGTCGTCGAGGACGGCGGCGCCGAGCACGTCAGTCTGCTGAATATTCTCAGCGCCGATCCTGCGATTCAGGTGGTGGGCACCGCGCGGAGCGGACGAGGGGCGCTGCAGTTTCTGGCCGGTAAATCCGCTGATGCCATCCTGTTGGATATCGACCTGCGCGCTTCTGATGGCTTTGAGGCGACTCGGCAAATCATGGAGACGCGAGCGCTGCCGATCATCGTGTGCAACGGTTCCAACGAGCCCAAGTCCGCCTCGGCCGCATTTCGCGCGCTGGAAGCGGGCGCCGTGGCCTGCGTCGAACGGCCCCCGGCTCGCGATCACAAGGAATTCCACAAACGCACCGCCCATCTCCTGCAAACCGTCAAATTGATGTCGGAAGTGAAAGTCGTCCATCGATGGCCCCGTCGGCGATGCGCCATAGCGAATGATCCAGACGCCGCCCTCGCGGAAATGCCCCGAACCGGCCGCATCGCGATGATCGGGATCGGCGCTTCCACCGGCGGTCCGCCTGTCTTGCAGGCGATCTTCTCCGCCCTGCCCAAGGATTTTCCGATCCCACTCCTGGTCGTGCAGCACATCGCGCCGGGATTTCTGGCGGGACTGGCGGATTGGCTGAATCAAACCACCGGCTTAAAGGTCCACATCGCCGGTCATCAAATGACTCCGCTGCCGGGGCATGCCTATCTCGCCCCCGATGGCATGCACATGACCATTGATTCCGATGGGCAGATCTCCCTGAATCGTGATCAGCCCGAAAATGGCCTGCGGCCCTCCGTTGCCCAGCTCTTTCGATCGTTGGCCCAACAGGCCGGCCCGCGCGCCGCCGGCGTGCTGCTCACCGGCATGGGCAAAGACGGAGCCCAGGAACTAAAGCTCATGAGAGATCGCGGCGCGTTGACCATCGCCCAGGATCAGGAAACCTCCGTCGTCCATGGCATGCCCGGCGAAGCGATCGCCCTGGGCGCCGTTCAATACGTGCTGGGGACCAGCCAGATCGCGCCCGCGCTGATCTCTCTGACCCATCAACCCACTATCGCCGAGGAAAACCGGTCATGACAGCCACCATCGAAACCAAGGTCAGCCAGGCCACGCTTTTGATCGCCGAGGACAGCCTGACGCAGGCGGAAAAGCTCCGGCATATTCTCGAAGGACAAAACTACCAGGTGATGTCCGCCGTCAACGGCTCTTTGGCCCTGGAGATGGCACGCAAACAAAAACCCACGCTGGTCATCAGCGACGTCATGATGCCCGAAATGGACGGCTACCAGCTCTGCGCCGCGATCAAATCCGATCCGGACCTCACGCATGTCCCGGTGATCCTCGTTACGACACTGTCAGATCCGCAGGATGTGATTCGAGGCCTGGAATGCCGCGCCGACAATTTCATCATCAAGCCCTACGAGGAGCGCTACCTCCTTTCCCGCATCCAATTTGTTCTGCTCAATCGCGAGATTCGCGAGCATGATCACACGAGCATCGGCGTCGAGATTTATTTCCACGGCCAGCGGCATTTCATCACGGCCGATCGCCTTCAAATCCTTAACCTCCTGCTCTCCACGTACGAGGCCGCCATCCAGCGGAATCAGGAATTAACCCGGGCCAAGAACGAACTGAGAAAGACCAACGCGTCGCTCGAAGCGGCCAACAAGGAACTGGAGTCGTTCAGCTATTCGGTTTCCCATGATTTGCGCGCCCCGTTGCGCGCGATTCACGGATTCACCCAGATCGTTCTCGACGAAGGTTCGGAGCAATTGGACGATGCCGGCAAGGAACTGCTGGGCCGCGCCCAGGGCGCGTGCGTCCGAATGGGGCAGTTGATCGATGACCTGCTGAATCTTTCACGCGTCACCCGGGAAGAGTTGAATCGAAGTGATGTCGATCTGGGCGCAATGGCCAAATCGATTCTCGAGGATCTTCAACGGACGCAACCACACCGCATCGTCAGTTGGACGGTATCGGACGGCCTGACCGCCGAAGGAGATGCCCGGCTCCTGCGGGCCGTGCTCGAAAATCTGCTGGGCAATGCGTGGAAATTCACCTCCAAGCGGCCCGATACGGTCATCGAGTTCACTTCCATGCGGCAAAACGACGAGCAGGTTTTCGTCGTGCGCGACAACGGCGCCGGATTCGACATGGCCTATGCGGACAAAATCTTCGGGGCCTTTCAACGTCTGCACAAAGCCGAGGAATTTCCCGGCACCGGCGTCGGATTGGCCACCGTCTACCGCATCATTCAGCGCCACGGCGGCCGCATCTGGGCCCAAAGCGCGGTGGGAAAAGGTGCAACCTTCTATTTCACTCTTTGAGGCAAAATAACCCCAAACATCCCATCATCTTAACAATTGCAATATTCGTCTCCATCACGGCAAATTGAGCCTTGAATTGCCCGCCCCAGGAATCGAATATACCCCGCGAAAAAGATGGGTGTTTTCTTCACGTTCGACCGACCGGCAAGACAGATCCTGTCTCGTGAAGAGTGGCCGGCAGGATCGTCTTTATTTTTTATCTATTGGAAAGTTAAAAAGGATAGCGCGATTCCCGTGCGCGTTCCATGTGCACGACGGAAATTCGTCAAGGACCAGCGAGAAGGCCTGCGCGGTGTGGCAAACGCTGGGTCAAAAAATCGCCGAGCATCTTGCCGCGAAGTGCTCGAGCCTTCGCTGAACGCCTGGAGCTGAAACGCGAAATATTGCGACTGGCGCGGGTTGGACGACCTCGGGGACTCAAGGTAATTCCAAGTGCGGTTCAGACAGTCGCTGCGGGCTTTCGCTGGACAGGCGAGAGAGATTCGTTCGCGCAGTTGTTTCAAGGTCTACCAAATGCCGCTCTCTTGCAATTCTCAGGTTCGCTACCAACCGCTCAATAGTGATCAAGTACCGCTGATCCTCCAATACATCCAGCAGAGAAATCCGACCCGTCTCGTAAGAGGATCGGTCGATTTCTACAATCTGCCGAGCACGCGGCAGTATGGTCTGCTCGAACAGGTCAAGTTGCCGCTCCGCATCCCGGAGAGCGGTAATGTCCGTAACGACTCGAGCTACCAGATCATTGGCTGTCTGACGACGCAACGCCTCGGAGGCGCGAAGATTGGCCTCGGCCTGATTGATCGCGGCATCGAGCGCTTGATGTCTGAAAATTGGAATCGTCGCCTGGCCAAGAATCGATTGCGTCATTCCTGCCAAATCGGTTCCGGCGCTGAAATTGAAATCGGGGACATATTGCAGCTTGGCCAATCGGATGCCTTCCTGACGTCCTTGGATTTCATCGGCAAGGGCGACCAGTTCCGGGTTTTGTTTTGCGGCCAGGGTGACCAATTCGCCGTCTGCGTAGGCTAGGGGACGCGTTGTTGGAAGTTCAGACGGCAACGGCGCGTCGGCTGGGCGACTCAACAGTGCATTGATGGCTGCACGCTGGCCGGGCAATTGGGACTGCATGTTGGAGATGTTGTTGCGCGACATATCGACTTCATTGCTGGCTTTCATCACATCTGGCAAACCGGCATTGCCGGACCGATTCCTTGCTTCGGTGACGCCCGCCGTAGTTTGAAGCAGTTGCTCGTTGGCCTGTTCCAAGCGAATCTGCTCTGCGTTCAAGGCGTAGTCGTAATAAGCGTCCAGGACCTTTCCGCGAAGCTCGTACTTTGCTTTGAGGAACCGCTGCCCGGCTGCCTTTGCGTTTTGGAGGGCTTGCTTGGCGGCGGCGTCGAGCTTGCCCGGCCATTTGATGTCCGTCATCGGGTCGTTCGAGAGGGCCACTGTGCTGCTGTTCCAACTCGCATGGCCATTGGTGATGGCAGTCCCGGCGGAGAAATTGAGCGTGGCGCTTTGTGTGCCGTCTTGCGGGATTTGCTCGATTGCCGAACGCCATTCCCAATAGCTTTGTTCCAACTCGGCGTTTGCAACCAGGGCGTAGGTCACCAGTTGATCGGGCGTCGGATTTTCCGGTAGATCGGGCAATTGGCGAGATTCAATCCGCTGGTCAAACGGCTTGCCCGATTGCAGGGCGGCGTCGCGCTCTTCCCGCTCGCCGGGAGGATGGACTGTGCAGCCGGCGACGAGTCCTGCAAGCGAAGCGACAGTTAGCCAGCGATGAATCAAAGCGATGCTACTCATACATTTCCTCGCCGTTGGCGCCGACAGCGGCCATCCCAGGCACAAGCTCAGCGGGGTTGGGGGCGTTGCGTAGCCCGATTCCCTTTACGACAAAGAAAATGATCGGGTAGATGAGCAGTTCCATCAGGAAACTGGTGAACAACCCGCCGAGCATAGGTGCGGCCAGCCGCCGCATCACGTCGGCACCCGTTCCCGTGGCCCAAAGCAAAGGAACCAGACCAATGAAAGCCGCCGCAACCGTCATTGTCTTGGGACGTGTGCGTTTGACCGCTCCATCGTGTACGGCGTGCCACAAATTCTCTCGGGATTGCATGCGACCTTGCGCCTTGAATCGCTCAAAGCTGTTGTCAAGGTAAAGCAGCATCACCAGACCTGTTTCAGCATCGAGCCCCGCAAGAGCAATGATACCCACCCAAACGGCGAGGCTCATGTTGTAGCCGAGCAAATACAGAAACCAGATTGCCCCAACAAGACTGAATGGTACAGCCAACAGCACGACGCCGACGCGGAACCAGCTTTTCGTGGCTGCGTACAAAAGCATGACGATGATGATAAACGTCAGCGGCACAGCCCATTTGAGCCGGGCATTGGCTTCCTGGATGTTTTCAAATTGGCCTGACCAGACGAGCGTGTACCCGGCAGGTAATTGCAATTTTTGCTCCATCGCTCGCTGAGCGTCGGCAATGAAGCTGCCGATGTCGCGGCCGGATACATCCACGAAGACCCAAGCGCTGCGGCGCGAATTCTCGCTTTTGATCATTGGCGGTCCCGGCTCAATCTTCACCGTCGCAACTTGACCTAGTGGAATTTGAGGCCAAGTTGGCGTAGGAACTAATACCCGCTTGATTCTGGAAGGTTGTTCACGCAAATACGGCGCGTAAT
>CAZCKE010000189.1:0-7781 GCA_964499005.1 uncultured Tepidisphaeraceae bacterium | reverse complement strand
GGCTGTCAGAGTGTCACCCTGAAAGTCGTCCATCTGGGGCTGAAAGATGGTGACGGCCGTGCCGTCGGAGGTTTGGGCCTGCATGGGCCAGCGTGAAGGTGCGGGGGGCTGGTCAGCTCCAACGGCCATTGCGTCGCCGTTCGGGGAAGGGCTGGCAAGGCCTAGAAGGGCAATGACGAACGACATGGCCCAGATCGCTCTCGTAAACATGGATGACCTCCCATCGCCGCAAAGCTTGGAAATGATGGTTTCCGCCGATCATTCCTTGCGATTTGCAGCAATCCGCATGCTATTTGGACAACTGATCCAGCCAATCGTTTGACTGGGCCAGGGTTCATTGGCCTTGGATTCAAGCAAAAATTGCGCAACCGCCGATAACCACAGTGGCAAGAGGCGGAGCTTCACTATGTTTTCAATGGCTCATAGCATCATCCCGCAGGGTCTTTCGAGTCTGATCAACAGAGTAGCCAGCACGGGTCATGGGGCTGGTCCGGCCGCTGTCGGAGGGGGACGGCGACACCACCATACGTCGCAGTTGACGCAACAGATTCAGAATGCCGTGACGACGGCTCTGCAGACGGCCAAATCAAGTGGCCAAACGACTGACCCAAATACCGTGGTTACCAATGCTATCTTGCAGGCTTTGAAGCAGAATTCCGCATCAAACGGAACTTCTGCCGCCGCCGCTGTCGACACGCCTGACGATAACGAGAGTGCCTCGGCAGCGCCGGATGCGGCCACCGCGGCCTCGCAGCAGGCATTTCTTGCGACGCTCAAATCTTATGGCATCGACGCACATCAATTGCATAGCGATTTTCTGAGCGCATTGAAGCAATTCAGCGCCAATGGCGGCGCCGATCCAAAGACCGCGTTGAAGAGCATTCCGTCAGGATTGTTGATGGACATGCTCGGTTAAGCGGTATAGGGCCATTCCTGGGTACCGATATACTCGCTGCAAGGCCCCCGCAGGTCGAAAAACGCCGCATTTTCGCGGCTAAACTTGACCTGAAAGAATTTGACTTTATTCCCCTTTCACGTCACAATTTACGATCTGGCGGGACCAGCTTTCGGCTGGTTTTGACGCTTGCTGAATTCTCTCCGCGGAGATCCCATTCATGTTTAAGTCTGTCGCAGTGGCCGCCTCGTCCCTGATTCTTGGGTGTGCGGCCGTTATTCTTGTTGGCGGTTGCAGCAACCCGCAGGAAGACGCCGATCGCGCTGCCGCCAAGGCGGTCGCGGCTGCCGAACAGCAGCGGGCCACAGCGACGGATGTCGCGTCTTTAGACACCGTGCTGTCTCAATACGACACGATCGCCAGGCAAACGGGCTTATCGCCGCAGATGCAGATCGTGGTTAAGGGCGCCCAGGCGCAACTCCGCTATGAAATCGCGACGGACAAGATGGCGCAGTTGCGGGCCAAGGAAATCGACATTTCCCGCATGATTGCGAACCTGCAGCAGTTGGGCTCGCGGGTGGCCGGCGCCCAAGCGAGCGTGAACGCGATCAAGGAATACGATCCCACCAAGACAATTACTGCCTTGAAGGCTCGAGAGGACGATATCAAAGGCGCCAATGGACCGGGAAATTGGGCGGTTAACGCGGATAATAACGTGAACATGCCCAACCTTGCCGCTGTGAATGCCACGATTGATAAACTCAATACCGCTATTGAAACCAACAAGTCACAGAGTCAGGATCTGCACAAGAAGAGCACCGATGCGATGGCTGAAGCGGAAACGTTGAGCCGAAAAGCGGAAGGAGAAACAGGGTCGCAGCAGGTGGATGACAAGACCAAGGCATCAGACCTGACCAAAGATGCGGGGATCGCCGACGGCCAGGCGGACACACTCGCGTCGGAACTGGTTCGATTGAACACCGACCTTGAATCGGCTCAATTGCAGAAGACGACGATCGAAACAACGCTCGCGTCGATCGATGCGCAGATCAGCGGCATGGAAGCATCCTGGAAAAAGATGCAGGATGATATCGACGCCCAGCAAAAGCTGGAGCAGGCGATCATCGGCGCCGCCAGCGCCCCGGCGGACACGGGCGACCAGAGTTCGCCGACCGTCACCATTACCCAGGGCGCCACGCAACTGGTGGCACTGCTGAGCGACGCAGCCAAGGCACGCGACGACGTTTCCACGAGGCTCGAGGATGTAATCAGTGGGTATGAAGAGGTCCGGTCGCAAGCGGAAAAACTGAGAAGTGACTACACCTCACAGCTTCGAGACAAAGCCAATGATGCGGACGCTCCGATCTGGCGCAAGACGATGGAGACGCTGCATCCGGTGAATTACTCGCTGGAAAAGGCGTCGGCATTGCGGGCCAAAGCATCGGTCGCGGCGGGTAAGGCCGGGATCGAACAGATGCTTTGTCAGTTGCTGGCGGGCCAGGATGAAACCGATGCCAGCACGGCGAGCGAGCAGTTCAAGAATCTGCATGTCACGCCGGGAACGGGAAAACTGAAAGTGGAGGGATTCAAAACGCTGCTCAGCGCGGACACCACGGGTATGCCGGTTCCGCAGCCGGTTGATGAATTGCTCAAATCGTACCTGATCGATGATTCCAAACTCACGCAGGATCGCGACGACACGTATAAGATATTTAAGGAGGCAGTGGATGCCTTCGACACGGAAGCCCAATCGAGCCCCAGCGAAGCGAGAAATGTGGTGTCCCTGCGGCAGAACGTGACGCTCATGGGGCGGGCCAACACGTATCGGCAATGGGCTCAATTCGCGATGTTGTTCAATGACAGTGATAGCGGGAAAAAATTCCTCGACCAGGCCAAACAGTTGGAAGATCAGGTCGATCCTTCTTTCCGCACGGCCTCTGGAATGGAGCAGAACCAGGTCGGGGGGCAGAACGGCGGGACACCCACCGGCGCCGCTCAGTAAAGTGCCTTGAATTCAGCATCAGATTTCCGGCCTTTTTATGCCTACCGGTTGACAGACCGGGCTCTTTTTGTTTTTCTAGCCAGCGCAGGCGTCAGGGAAGGCGGTGAAAATCCGCCGTGGACGCGCCGCTGTAAGTGACCCAGCGCGGGCAGCAATTGCCTGAACGGCACGACAAAAGATCACTGGTCTAATCGCCGGGAAGATCTGTGCTGATTGTCACAAGCCAGAAGACCTGCCTGCCATGCGAGTCGGCTGATGCCGATCTCGAAGCCATGTCCGACTGACCGCGCGAATCGGTGATCGGAACTGCCCTGATTTACAACTAGGCTTGTGAGATGGACGCCCTGTGCGCCGTTCGGCCCGCCGCGCGTTTGTGCTCACCATGCAAGGGAAATCATTCCATGCGCCCACATCTTTTCAGGTCGCGCCGTAGCGATCGAGCTTTTACCTTGGTCGAATTGCTGGTGGTGATTGGGATTATCGCGCTGCTGATTTCGATTTTGTTGCCGGCGCTTTCGCGGGCACGGCGAGCCGCCGACACGGTCAAATGCGCCAGCAATCTTCGGCAGCTTGCGATGGGGGCGATGATGTATTCCAACGATAACCAGGGATTTCTCCCCGTGGCGCAGGCGGATGGTTTGACGACCAATCTGGAGCGTTGGATCGGCTCGCGACCGAGCACCAGTCAGTCGTTTGATTTTAAGCGCGATCCGTCGCCGTTGAAGAAATATCTGGTGAATGGCGCCATCAGTGCGTGCCCCTCGCTGCCCGAGGCGCTGATGACGGGCGATGACACGGGGGCGGGCGGATATGGGTATGAGGAGAATTACGTCGGGGGCAGTTTGTTCCTGTATCCCAATGCGTATGGGCCGCCGGATTTTTCGCCGCCGCCGATTTCGGCGTATACCACGCCTGCGAAGATTGTTCAGATCCGTCGAAGTTCTGAAAAGATCATGTTCGCGGATACGGCGTTTGCGTACGATTTTGTCGCTGGGTCGGGGCTATACCAATATACATTTGCCGAAGCGCCGCTGGGCCCGACGGCGTTTGCGAATTGGCCATCGATTCATTTCCGCCACAACAACGGCGCGGCCAACATTGCCTGGGTCGATGGGCATGTTTCGACGGAACCGTTTGGCTGGACGCTGGCCATCAACGATCCGGCGAATTTCTTCAATTTGAATTTTGCCGCGTATCATCTGGGCTGGTTCGGGCCGCACGACAATACGCTGTTCCAGCGGTATTGATGGTTTTGGAAAGCCGATTTTTCGATGGCCCATTGCGTTGCGGTGGGCCTTTTGATTGGTTCCCATCTTGCCAAACCGGTGCCCCAGCGCTACACTCCAGGCTGATTCGCTAGGGGTGATCGCATTAGGGCGATCTGAGATCAAACCCTTAGACCTGATCCGGGTGATGCCGGCGTAGGAAAGCGAAACCATGTTCCCCTTCCGCCATCTCCGCTCTGATTTGTCCCGCGGTTTTCGCGCCCCTTAACGGAGTTATTTTATGTCGAATTCAAACGTCACGGCTGATCGTTCGCATGCGCTGCCGCCATTGGGGGGAAATCCATCGACGGATCGTGAGGGAACGACACCCGGCTCGTTTGCACAAAAGGGGCGGGTGGGAACTGCGAATTCATTCAGCTCGCCGGATACGCCGGGGATGCCGGACGTATCCAGCGTAACGGCGATGGATTTTGCCAGCGAAGAAGATCGGCAGGGGATAACACAGTTGCAGGCGGCGCGAAGCGGAATTGTGACGGCCGAAATGAAGCGGGTGGCGCTTCGGGAAGCGCATTTGACGGCCGAGCAGATTCGCGTGGAGGTGGCGACGGGGCGGATGATTATTCCGGCCAACAAAGTGCATCTGAAATACAAGCTCGAGCCGATGTGCATCGGGCGGGCGGGATTGACCAAGATCAACGCGAACATGGGGGCTTCGCCGGTATCGAGCGGAACGGACGAGGAAGTTGAAAAGCTGAAGTGGGCAGAGCGGTGGGGGGCGGATACCGTCATGGATCTTTCGACTGGCGGCGATCTGAACGCGTGCCGGCAAGCGATCATCGAGAACAGCACGGTGCCGATCGGAACAGTGCCGATTTATTCAATGATCATCGGGCGGAAAATTGAAGACCTGAGTTACGACGTGATCCTGAAGGAACTGGAAAATCAGGCGAAGCAGGGAGTGGATTATTTCACGATTCACGCGGGAGTATTGCGGGAGCATCTGCCGTTTGTGCGCAAGCGGCTGATCGGGATCGTCTCGCGCGGGGGAAGCCTGCTGGCCAAGTGGATGCTGCATCACAACAAGCAGAATCCGATGTATGAAATTTTCGACGACATCTGCGACATTATGAGGGAGTATGATGTCAGCTTTTCTTTGGGGGATGGGCTGCGGCCGGGCGGGTTGGCCGATGCGACGGATGAAGCGCAGCTTCGGGAATTGGCGACGCTGGGGGAATTGACCGAGAGGGCGTGGGCCAAGGGGTGTCAGGTGATGGTCGAGGGGCCGGGGCATGTGCCGTTCGATCAGATTGAATACAACATGAAGCTTCAGCGGCGGTTGTGCCATGGGGCGCCGTTTTACGTGCTGGGGCCGCTGGTGACGGATATTTTTCCAGGGTACGACCATATTACCAGTTGCATCGGGGCGACGGCGGCGGGGTATCACGGAGCGGCGATGCTGTGCTATGTGACGCCCAAGGAGCATCTGGGGCTGCCGAAAAAGGATGACGTCAAGCAGGGATGCGTGGCGTACAAGATCGCGGCACACGCGGCGGACGTGGCATTGGGAATTCCCGGCTCACGCGACCGGGATGATGAGCTGACCAAGGCGCGGGCGGCGCTGAACTGGCAGCGCCACTTCGATCTCAGCTTTGATCCGGACCTGGCCCGGGCATATCACGATGAGGACCTGGAAGTCGACACCGATTTCTGCGCGATGTGCGGGCATGACTGGTGCTCGGTTCGCATCAGCAAGGAGATCGTCGATTTCTACAGCGGCAAGGATGAGGAAGCGCAGCCAGCCAAACGCGCATTGCAATCGCCCGGCGTGAATGATGCGGGCGCGGAAATCCTTAAGCACCGCGGGAATCTGACGCCGGAAGAAATTTTCCGCTTGGCACATAAGGGGAAGAAGGCTGCGTGCCATAGCGATAACGTTCAGGAGCCAGAGCAGGCGAAATTAGTACAAGTCAATACGCTCAAGGCGCATGGCGTAGCGGTCAACGATTCAGGGATTTAGCGAATTCGGATCGGGTCGAGGACGACCCGTCTCACTTAGCGGAGCAATGGATATGAGGGAGACGGGTCGTCCTCGACCCGGATTTTTATCAAAGTTCTCGCGTATCACATCACCTGGGGAACTTATGGAACTCGTCTTCACGGGGATCCGCGCGGTACTGTCGATCGACGACATAACAGGTTGGGCACTCCCGTTCTGGGTTACGACCAACATCGCTGGGAGCGAGAGAAAAGCGAATTGAAGTTTCCTCCAGTAATGCTTTCGTGTGATCAAATGCGATCGGCCGAGGAACTCATCCCGCTGATTTGCCAACGGGGAAATTGGCTCTATCGCGCTTGCGCCGCCGGGCCGGATCATGTTCACGTCGTCGTGAGTTCGCGGCATGACCCGGAGACGATTCGCCGACTGCTGAAAAGATGGCTAGGGCAAGAGCTGTCGGCACGATTTCCGTTGCTCGAAGACGCCACTTGGTGGGCCGAGTGCGGCAGTATCCGATGGATTGACAGCGAAAATTACACCAAAGCTGCGATACGTTATGTGATGCGTCAACGGGCGACTTCCGCGGCAATCGGTTCGTCACTTCGATGAGAGCTTTAACGCCGAAACATTGTCTGACTCGGCGATCCACGTTTCTTGTGGCCTTGGTTTTTCTATCCGCCTGCGCTTCCACGGCAAATCACGCGCAAACATGGCTTCGCACGGAGCTTTATCTGGGGCTGTCTCGTCACAATGCGCCGGACATTGCCCCTGCACAGTTTCAGGCATTCTTGGATTCCGAAGTGACGCCCCGATTTCCGGATGGGTATACCGTCGTTGATGCGCAAGGGCGATGGCGGGATTCGGCGGGGCGCATAGTGACTGAGCCATCGCGTGTAATCATCTTGTTGCACCCCGAAGATGCCGATGCGGATCGGAAGATTGACGAAATCCGCGATGCTTATAAGCATGAGTTCGATCAGGAATCGGTCTTGCGCGTGGATGATCGAGAACGCGTCGAGTTTTGATTGCAGACGCAGGACTCTAGCCGTCGACGGTGCCGCCGGCATCGAGTATAAATAGGGCGAGGTAATCCCATGGCTGAAGAAAAACCATCCCTGCACATCGACACCGACTGGAAGCGCCAAGCCCAGGAAGAAAAAAAGCGGCTGGCGGAAGAAGAAGCCAAGAAAGCAAAGGAATCGGCAGCCACGGCGGCTCCGTCCACGGCGCCGCGAGCGCCTGGGGCTGCTCCATCAGGGGCGCGGCAGCGAGGAGAAGGATTGCCCCCGGCAAGCTTTGCCGTGTTGGTCCAGTCACTTCTTACCCAGATTCTTTATTACCTGGGCGATCTGGGTACGCGCGGCAGTGAGCCGCAGGTGAACCTCGACATGGCCAAGCACAACATTGATATCCTCGGCATCATCGAGGAAAAGACGCGGGGGAACCTGACGGAAGACGAGAAGCGCATGCTGGATACGGCGTTGTACGAGACGCGCATGCGGTATGTGAGCGTGGCGTCGCAGTTCACTTGATTTGAGTGTTCACCGGCTGCGGATCAATTCTTCGTCCGCGATCCCCATTTCTCGGCGTTTTAATTCGATATCGCGCAAGAAGCGGGAGCCGTCGTTGTAATAGCCGGCGGTGGGGGTGACGTTGGGCAAA
>CAZCKE010000188.1:0-7788 GCA_964499005.1 uncultured Tepidisphaeraceae bacterium | reverse complement strand
CCGCCAGGGCGACCCGGGTTCATCCCGTTTTTACGTCAGCCTTCAGGACGAGCTGATGAAGAATTTCGCGGGGGAGTGGACGATCAAGGTCCTTGGCTGGCTCGGCATGGAAGAGGGGATGGCCATCGAGGACAAACGCATCAGCAAGGGGATTCTCCGCGCCCAGAAGAAAGTCGAGGAACGTAACTATCTCCAGCGTAAAAACCTCCTGGAATACGATGAAGTGATGGACCATCAGCGCACGTCGTTCTACGGCATGCGCCAGAGCGTTCTGCTGGGCCAGAATATCGATGAGGTCATCTGGAACATGATTGGCGCGTCGATCAAGGACGCGGTCGAAAAGTACATCACGGAAGATTTCGTGGCGGCGACGATCGCGGAGTGGTCGCGGATTAATTTCGATACGACTTTGGAAGCCGCGGATTTCGCGGGCATGCGCTCGATCGAAGACCTGGAGGATTACATCAAGAACCAGGCCCGCGCCGAAGCGCAGACCAACATCACGGCCACTCTTGGCGAGTTCATGGGCGAAGAGGAAGAGGCCAACGACGTCGCCAATTGGGACACGGCGGGCCTGCAAAGCTGGGCGATGAGCCGCTTTCACGTGAATCTCTCTCAAAGTCAGATTCGCAAGATGCAGCCGGACGAGGTCGAGGAGCAATTGCGCGCGGCAGCCGTCGAACAGATCGACAATCGAAACTGTGACGGCCTGATGAAATACCTCGAGCCCAACTACGCTCAGCGCGAATTGGCCAACTGGGCCAAGGAGAAATTTGACATCGAGTTGAAGGTCGAATCGATGTTTGAAGATGAAAAGAACCAGGCGATTAAGACGGCGGAAGATATCGTAGCGCTGATCGAGGACCAGGCCCGGGCGGCATATGCCCGGAGGGAAGTCGCGTATCCGGTCGAGCAGGTGTTGACGTTTGCCTACGGCGGGCCGCAGGGCTTCACCGATAATCCGCTGGCCGCGCAGTTCGTTCATGACTGGGCATGGGGCAAATTCCGCCTGGAACTGGATCCCAACCAAATCCGCTTTGGAAATCTGGCCGATTTGCGGCAGACGTTGGTGCAGCAGCAGGATGCGTTCCTTAACGGCGGCAAGCTCAAGAAGACCGTCGATGACCTGATCGCGACCCATCCCGACGTCGAGGCTCTGCGGGCGGCGTTTAACGAGCGATTTGGATTGACCCTGACGAGCAAGGATTTTCAGATCGTTGGCGACGAGCCGGACGCTGATGGAGTCGTTGTCAGCGTCCCGGCGACGCGGGATCAGATTCGCGAGATTCTGATGCGGCGAGGCCGTCAGGCGATCCGGCGCGAGTTGACCGATTTGGAGCAGTTCGTCCTCATCCAGATTTTTGATCAGAGCTGGAAAGATCATCTCTACGCGATGGACATGCTCAAGGCCGGCATCGGGCTGACCGCCTTTGCCGAGCAGGATCCGCGCGTGCAGTTCAAGAAAGAGGGCTATCGATACTTCGAGGAAATGATGGCGGGCGTGCGCGACAAGGTGACGGATCTGATCTTCCGTGCACGCGTCGTCAGCGCGACACAAACCCGCAGCGCCTACCGCGAGACCGCCGCCGTTCACGAGGGCGGGGTGGGCTACGGCGTCGCCGAGAACATGGCGGCCGCGCCTACCGAGCCCGCCACCGCTACGGCCCAGCCGGGCGAAATGCAGGAAGCCGCCAGCCGCACGCAGGGTGAAGCCGCCGCCAAGGTCAAGCAGATCGTCCGGAATGCTCCCAAGGTCGGGCGCAACGATCCGTGCCCATGCGGCAGCGGCAAGAAGTATAAAAAATGCTGCGGCGCGAACGCGGCGTAATGGGTTCAGAATCGAGCTTGGTCGATGCCAAAGCTTTACGAATATTTCGGAATTGTTGTGTTCTTTTATTCCAACGAACATGATCCTGTTCATGTGCACGGCAGATATCAAGGAAAAGAGATCCGCGCTGAATTGACGATCGTGAACGGAAGAGTGGTGGATATCGTGTATGCTCGCGTGCGAGGCCGACGTCCTCTGGATGCACCGCAACTGGCGGATTTCAAGGAATTGGTCGTCCATTTTGCGGAAGATATTGTCTCAAAATGGATCGATTACTTTGTCTTGCATCGATCCGTGCGAAGTATGAAAATAACACGGAGGGTGAAATGAAATTGGCTCGAAGAGCAAAAAAGCTTGCCAAGAATGCGGTCGTTGAAGTCGTGAGTGTTCGCCAGCAGGCCGCATACAAACTGCGCATCGAATTCAGCGATGGCGCGCGCCGTATCATCGACTTTCAGCCTTTTCTTGAAGCTTCGCGGAATCCGATCGTTCGCGCCTACCTTGAACCCTCGCGATTTCGTGAATTTACCATTCGCGACGGCGATCTGATGTGGGGGGACTATGATTTGTGTTTTCCAATCGCCGATTTGTACGAAAACAAAATCTAACTTATACGGCGATGTTTTGAAACGTGAATGCCCCGGCGCCAACGCCGCCTGAGCGCAACAACTTCCGTATTTTTATTAGAACCGCCCGGGTTCCGCACGATTGTATTAAACGGAATAACCGTCCGGCGTTATCTCCACCTTTTCCCCCCTGCTTTATCAAGCCTGCCCATCTACTCGCCGATGCTCCAAATGGTGGGGGAACCACCGCAGATCGAAAGTAGACGGATTTCTCGTGATCATCAAAATACTCATTCCTCTGCTGGGAGTCTTCGTTGGATGCTTTGTCCGCGCCTGGAGATCGGCGTCGCGCGGCACACAGCAATTTGGCCCTCCTTACCTGGGTGAAGGGATCGCGGCTGCCGGCGTCGGCTTTGCTCTTGCCATGGGCGGCTGGGTGATCGCGATCGTCATCGCCGTTCTCGGCGCCGGGGCGCTTCCACTCACCCGCAAGCTGGCCTGCTCGATCTGGTGCAATCGGCATCCCGACGCCAAGCTGCTCAATCCGCGCCGGCATGCCGTGCTGGCCCAGCAGCTCTCGTTCGAGAAATGGCAATCGGAAAAAGACAAAGCCCAGGCAATGGCCAAGCAGTTGCTGATTTCCGGCGATCGCACGGGAACGCGCAAGCTGCGCGAATTCGGCGAACTCCATTCCGAAGTCAGCAAGATGCTCAACGCCGTCACCAACGTCTGCGGCCCCCGCGCGGCTCAGTTGATCTTTGACGATTCCGAAGTGATGAGCTTTTACGTGGCTCGCCTGCAATATTGCTGCGGTGACCACGCCGCCGCGGCCAATCTATTGGCCGCCGGACTGGGGCTCTCTGAAAAGCGCGCCGCCTGATCCAACTCGCTCATTCCTGCCATTGGGTTCGCCTGGCATCTCCCCAGAGATTCTCCAGGTCGTAATACGCCCGCGCGTTTTCGCTGAAGAGGTGCAGCACCACGTCGATGTAATCGACGGCGATCCAGGTCTCTCCCTCGTAGCCGGATCGATGGAAGCTCTTAAATCCCATCTTCTCGGCCAGCTGGTCGATCTCATCGCAGACCGTCCGCATCTGGCGGGCGCTGGTTCCCGTCGCGATCAGATAAAAATCGGTGATGGGCGAGACGCCGGACATATCGAGCAGCGTCACGTTATGACAGCGCGTATTGGAAGCCAGTCGGGCCGCTTCGATGGCAAACCGGCGCGATGACTCGACACGTTTTGAATCACGAAGATCGACCTGAGCAGGCGACTGGGCAGCCACTTCCGGATTGATGCTCCACCTCCACGTTTTACAAGCCCGCGCTCCGCGGGATTTTGGGCCATCCACTATACGCGCTGGGCCTGCCGGAATCGAGATCGCGGGCATTTATCTCCCCGCGGCGGCGAGATAAAATCCCGCGCTCATTTCTTGCAAGGAGCCCCTTCAATGCGCGTCCATCCTTCCATGATAAAAACTTCGAGTTGGTTTGCGCTTGTTTCGGCTTTTGTCGCGGGGTCCATCGTCGCAATGGCCAGCCGCGCTGATGCCGACGATGATCCCGCCGCCCCTTATGTGGCCGTTCTGAACGACCCCAAATCGACCAACGACGATAAAGGCAACGCCTGCTCCAAGCTGATGGATATGGGCCCCAAGGCGAAATCGGCCGTTCCCACTCTGACCGACCTCTTAAAAGACCCCGCCGAATTGATGCGCGATTATGCCATCAGCACGCTGGCATCCATCGGCGCCGCCTCGACTCCGGCGATTCCCGCCTTGCAAAAAATCGCGGATGCCGATCCCTCGGCCAACCTGCGCACCGAAGCGTCCGGCGCGATCCAGCAAATCCGCGCCGCGGGCCCGCCTCCTCCCGCGGCGCCGGCTCCCGCGCCTCAGCCGAACAATCCGCAGCCGCCGGCTGATCCCTGGCTGGGAAATTTCACCAGCCCACAGATCAGCATGTCCGTTGCCTCCGGACAGAATGGAAACTACAGCGGCGCTTTCACTCTGGGCAACAGCAAGTATCCCTTCACCGCGACGGGTGACGGCAAATCGACGAAAGGCCAATTCACCAGCGGCAATAGCAAATTCTATTTCACCGCTTCCCTCGACGGCGACAAAGTCACCCTCAAGAGCAGTTCCGCGACCTACAACATGGATCGTGCGAGGTGATTTCTTTTATCACGGCTGGGGCCGGTCGGCCCCCCCAAGAAAAATCGTCATTTCAAAGCCCACTTATCCTGACATTCTGACCGGCCAAAATACGTTTGGTTCGACTCGATGGAAAAAATCATTCTCGACTGTCGGCGATAGAAGTGTGTAAACCCGTCCCGCCGAGTTTTTGCTCTACGTTTTGGCATATTGCTTGCAACTCTCAACTGGATGACAGAACCGAATTTCCGGGTCTGCTGAATATGACAAGCTTGTTTCTTTCAATGTGGGAGGCCTTTATGAAAAGTGTAAAATTTTTTGTCGCGTTCTTAATTCCGGCAGCAGTGGGCACGGCATTGATGTCAGGCTGCTCGACGGCTCCGCCGACTCAAACAGCCAAGGAAGATTTGAGCAGCGACTCACACGCCGCGTTTGCGGATATGAAGAGGATCGATCCCAGCCTCGACGGCATGCTTCAGAATGCCTACGGCTGGGTGGTGTTCCCCAACATCGGTAAAGGCGCGGCCGGCATCGGCGGCGCATATGGCCGGGGTGAAGTTTACGAGCAAGGTAAATTCATCGGATATGCCGACGTCTCCGAAGGGACCATCGGCGCGCAAGTCGGCGGGCAGACTTATGCCGAGCTGATTGTCTTCCAGACCAAAGCCGCCATGGATAACTTCAAGAGCAACAGCCTGAAGTTCGCGGCTGATGCGTCGGCCGTTGCCCTCAAGTCCGGCGCTGCCAGCAGCGTGAATTACGCCAACGGCGTCGCCGTCTTCACCCAGCCCCACGGCGGTTGGATGGTCGCAGCGGCGATCGGCGGGCAGCAATTCACGTTTGAATCGGCGCAGTCCGCGGATGCCCAGGCGTCTGTGCAGCGTTAATGTAACTCACTTTTTTTCCCACATCACGTGGGAAACCATGGAGCCGCGATGATGTTTGTCGCGGCTCCATTTCTTCTTTTTAAGCACTGATCCCGATTTGGTGGCGCTCACGCTTTTTTCAGCCGTATCTCTGTCACCTCGGCCGGGCAAAACAACCGGATTTGCGCCGACGATGAAAACCCCAACCCGCGATTCACCACCAGCCATGTATCCGCAAATCGATGAATCCCCGTGCACAATCGGCGCGGCAGCGTGTCATGCCGAATGGGTGGATATCGATTGGGAAAGCAAATTTGTCCGCCGTGTGTGTGCCCGCAGAGATAAAGATCGGGATGCAGACTCGCGGCTTTGTGAATCGCCTCGGGATAATGGGACAGGACGATGCGAACTGAATCGGGAGATTTTGGTCCCAGGGATTGGACAAATGCCAGATCGATATCGTTGCGCTCGACGCCGGCCATGCCGATCAGCTCGATCGTCTCCGATCCCGAGGAGAGCTGAAGCTGGCGATTGTTGATCAGTGTGACGTTCAGGCTGGCCAGGGGCGGCCCCAGGAGATCGCCGTCGTGGTTGCCCAAAATAGCGACGAATCCCAATCGCGAGCGAAGCCTGTTGACCAATCGCTGTAAGATCGGCAGCGCGGATCGATGATCGTATTTGTTGTCAACAAAGTCGCCGGTAAAAAGTATCAGGTCGGGCGGGTTCTTCTCGACCCGGTCAATAAGCTCGTCATAAGCCTTATCCCAACGGGAACGGGTGTGGAAATCACTCAGGTGCAATACATACAAGCCATCCAGCCCGGCCGAAAGGTTGGGGATGGGAAGCTGGGCGGTCGTCCATTCAAACCCCTTGGCTGAAAAAAGCTGAATCCAGGGCCCCCGGCGATCGACATGAATGACCGGCTTCAGGGGTTGGCTTGCCGGCGGCGAATCAGCCTCTGGGGCGTCAGTTGCCGTGGCGACGGAGGGGGGATTCTGTAGGGTAGAGCCGACCGGATTCATGGTTCTATGTCTCTACATCGCCAAAATAGGCAAGAAATCCTTGCAGTTGGAGCACTTAATCGGCTAAAATGGGCTTGGGTTAGGAACGTCCCAGCCTCGTATTTTTCGAGTTTGGCCACGCCAATGAAGCGACCACGCCGTTCTAACGCAATCGCGTATGCCTTATATGCCAATGCAGCCGTTTTGCTGGCTATTTTGGCCGTTCTATCAGGTCGGGACCATAACATCGGCACTGCATCCGCTTATGCGGCGCCGCCGATGCCCGCTCCCATCGCTGGGGGCGGCGGCATATATGTCATGCCCTGCCAATTCCACCCCAATGTCTGGGGATGCTACCTGCTTGATACCAATCGGCAAACCATCTCCGCCTATGAATATCGTTCCGGCGATCGGGCGCTGGTCCTGACGGCGGCGCGGGATTTCCAATATGATCTGCAGCTTCGCAATTATAATACGTACCCCGCATGGTTTGACGTACAGAAGTTGCTGGCAGATAAAATGAATGAACCACCCAAGGGTGGAAACGAGGCAAAGCAGCCTGGCGGGCAGCCGGATTCAACCGCGCCCAAAACGGATAACCCGTAAATCGGGTATTACGACTGGACGATTCGCACAGGATTTCGAGGAGACACGCTCATGGCCAAGATGTTCTACACGCTCGATGAAGCCAAGCAGGCGCTAGGCAAGAGCGAAGAGGAAGTGAAGCAGCTTTCACGCGAAGGTCGTTTGCGTGAATTTCGCGACGGTCCGCGGCTGATGTTCAAGGCCGATCAGGTGGACGCCCTCAAGAATGAGTTGTCTGGTCCTGAAAAGATCGATCTCAGCGCATCGGATACGGGCGGCTCTATCAGCCTGGTGGACAGCCGCGCGGGCGCGTCCAGCGCGGGCTCGGGCTTGATCAGCATGGACCCCGACGCCAGCCGCAACGCGGCGGCGTTGAAGGAAGACACGGCCCTGGCGGCCGATCTGGGGCTTTCAGGCTCGCTCGGTGGGATGCCTTCGCCGCGCGCCGCGTCATCCGGCAGCGCGACAGGTTTGTCGAGCCACGGCAGCCGGGCTGGCGTCGATGTCTTCAAGGACGACGAGGGCGTTGAACGCGTCGATCCCTCGGCCCAGACTGCCATGTCCAGCGGCATCGACCAAGTGAATATCGAGAGCATCGGCTCAGGTTCGGGTCTGCTCGATTTGACGCGCGAGAGTGACGACACAAGCCTTGGGGCTGAATTGCTGGACCAAATCGCGCCGGGCACTCCCCGCCGGAGCCCGCCGGGCCACACCGCCACGGGCCGCTGGAACGTTCGGACCCCTCCGGTGTGCGGCCCTACTGCCACCCTCGCCGCCGCAAACACAAAA
>CAZCKE010000187.1:0-7832 GCA_964499005.1 uncultured Tepidisphaeraceae bacterium | reverse complement strand
GTCCGCGCGCGCCTCGGCAACTTCGTCCTGGCCGAAGACGATGCGACGCTGGAGCGCGTCGTGCTCGCCGCATTGCAGTCGCAGAGCGCGACGCTGGCGGTCGTCGAGACGTTCAGCAGCGGGCAGATCGCGGGGCGCATCGGACACTTGCCCGGGGCAGAGGCGGTCCTGCGTCTGGGTGTCGTTGCACGCCGCAACGAGGACCTCTGCGTCGCGGTCGGCCTGGCGCCGGACGCGCTGAACGAAGGGCTGTCGAAAGAGACTGCCGCGATGGTCGCGCGCGCGGCGCGCGAGCAGACCGGCGCGACGCATGCGCTCGCAGTGCTGGTCGATGTCGACGACGGCGCCGACCGCATCGAGTTCGCCGGTACGATCTGCCTCGCGATCGCGACAGAGAGCGAAACCGTAACGCGCCGCTCGCGGATCACCGGCGGGCGCGACTGGGTGCGGCTGGGGGCGGTGGAGATGGGGCTGGATTGCCTGCGCCGCTACCTGCAGAAGCTGCCGATCGACGAGCGGATCGACTTCGAGAAAGTCGACTAGCAGCCAGGCCGCGAGCGGCCTCCGCGGGTTACTGCCCCTTCTGCTTCCGCATCGCCAGCCCCGCCATCAGGTACGTGATCACATAGACGATCGTCCGGTAGATCACCGCCGACCCCGGCGGGATGCAGATGAACGACATCCCGGTCAGCCCGCGCAGCCCGATCTCGTGCGCGATGCGGATCACTTCGTAGTCCGTCATCCCGATCGGCTCGGCGAGGTCGCCGAGGATGTCGCCCGGCGCCGGTCCCGCGCCGCCCAGCACGTCCATGTCGAAGTGCACATAGACGTCGCTCGTCCCCTCGTACGCCTTGTCGAGCGTCCGGATCAGCCCGTCGAGACCGAAGCGCGAGTCGCGAACCTTCCACATCGGGACGAAGTTCGCGCCGGCCTTCAGGAACTCACGGACGTAGGCCTTGCCCTCGAGCATCCCCCGCTCGCCGATCTCGACCACATTGGGCCACCGGTAGTTCGAGTGCAGCTCGTACAGCTTCGATTTCCAGTTCGACGAGCCGGCGATGCGCGGGTCGCCGGTCGCCCAGTCCTGCGGCCGCGAGTCCCAATGCGTGTCGAGGCTCACCATCCCGACGAGTCCCTTCGCGCGCTCGCCGATCGGCTTCGCGATCGCATACGAGCCGGGCGGCGAGTTCTGGCCGATCACGATCGGGATCGCGCCGGCGTCGAGCGCGTGATTGACCTTCAGCTCCACCGCCGCCTGCGCGCGCAGGATGTTCTCGACGGTCGCGACGTAGTTGCACTCCGGCGGAATCGCTGCATCGCCGTAGTCGACGACCTTGAGGAAGTCGGCGATGTCGAGGTCGAAATCCTGGACGTACGTCGTGTAGCGGATCGACTGCTGGCGCACGCGCTTCGGGCTCGCCAGCCACAGCGCCTTGTCGACGCCGCTGTACGAGTTGCCCCAGCCCGCCGCGAACGGCGCGCCGATGATCACGACGTCGGCGCCAACGAGGTCCTTCTCCGAGATCGCCACCGGCCTCCCGAGAATGCTACCCTTTCGCACGTCCCGGTAGGGGGGGAAAATCTTCAGCGCTTGGCGCAACTCCTTGAGCGATTTGTTCATCAGCTTGATGTCGCCCCGGTTGGTCTTGTCCCGAAGCAGCTTCAGCGCGTTATCGATGATCTCCCCGACCAGGTCCCCGTCCGGCAGGTCGCGCAACTGGTCGATCAACCGCTGCGCCGGCTCCTGCACGGCCGCCAGATCAGCCCGGCTGACGACATGGGCCTCCTCCGTCGTCTCCTGCGATTGCTCGGTGTCTTCGTTCCCGTCAAAACCGGTCATGACTCGCCCTCGCATCCTTGCCGCAATTGTTGGCAGCCAAGGGGGGAAGTATTATGCCGCCATCCACGGACTGCGTATAGGGCCACATCCTGAAGAGAAGCCAGGCAAAGGAGGGTTTTGTGCGAAGTCGTATTGGCGCGGGTCGGCATTGCCCCTCAATTTGTGTTTTTCTCATAGTGATGGTGATCGCATTGTCGGCGTTCATCGCTGCTCGCTGCGGCGGCGCTGCAACCACTCGTCCCTCGACCCAACCCGATCGCCGCACGATGGAGCAGCTTTTAGCGGCTGCTAACGCCGGCGATGCCAGCGCGATGGATGAAATCGGGCTGAGGTATGAAGAGGGCAAGGGGGTTGAGCGCGATTATCACAAAGCGATGGAGTGGTTGACGAAAGCCGCCGCGCTGAACGACGGCTTGGGCATCTATCGCGTTGGCGCGATGTGTGCCAATGGATGGGGAGTCTCCAAAGACTTCGCGCAGGCGATGACATGGTTTCAAAAAGGCGCGGCCTTGGGCGACGGGAATTGCATGATGGGCATCGGAAAATTGTATATGGATGGCGAAGGTGTACCCAAGGATGAATCCGCTGCGCTCGGCTGGTTTCAAAAAGGCGCTGACGCCGGAAGCGGCAAGGCAATGTATGCTTTGGGCAGTTGCTATGTCCAAAGCATTGGAGTTGCGCAGGATTTCGCAATCGCAAAATCCTGGTTCCAGAAATCAGTTGATGTTGGCGCGCATGAAGGAATGAATGGATTGGGATGGCTGTATCTCAACGGGTGGGGAGTGCCGCAGGACTATTCTCAGGCCATGGCTTGGTTTCTCAAAGCGGCCGAATTCGACGACACCCAGGCAATGGAAAATATTGGAGGGATGTATAAATATGGCAATGGAGTTGAGGCGAATCCAATAACAGCAGTGTCGTGGTATCGCAAAGCGGCCGATTTGGGGAGTTCCGACGCGATGTACCGGTTGGCACTTATGTATGCGCAAGGCATGGGTGTCGCGCAAGATAAAGCTCAAGCTCGCATCTGGGCTCAAAAGGCCGCTGATGGCGATAGCGTGCAGGCGATGGAGCAGTTGGGACAATTGGCTGCCGGAGATAAGAATTGGACGGAGGCGATCAAGTGGTGGACCAATGCCGCCGACTTCAATGACGATTCAGCGATGTACGCTCTTGCATTGCTCTATTCCACGGGTCCCGACTCTCTTCGAGACGATGCCTTGGCGATGAAATGGTTCAGCAAAGCCGCCGATGCCGGCAATGCCAAGGCGATGGAATACGTTGCTCACCATGCCGAAACTACCAGCGATTACACGAGCGCGCTCTATTGGTATCGCAAGGCTGCCGATCTGGGCGATCCCGAAGCGATGGAGCAGCTTGCCAGCATGTATTATCAAGGGCAGGGGACGGCCCAGGATTTAGGCAAAGCATTTGAATGGGCACAAAAAAGCGCCCAGGCCGGCAGCGCACGGGGAATGTATACGCTGGGGCGAATGTATCTGGAAGGGATCGGCGTCAAGGAAGACAGCGAGCAAGGGTTTGCATGGATAAAGAAATCGGCCGAGGGCAGCTTCAGTGACGCGATGTACGTGCTGGCTTCCCTATACGAAAACGGCAAAGGAACCGCTCCAGACCGCCAAACGGCCATTCAGTGGTATCAAAAAGGCGCTGCGGCAGGAGATCAAGACTGCAAAAACTGGCTCAGAATCCATCATATCGCGCTGGAAGAGCCGGCGACCCGCCCATTGCCCGCCACCGCCCCTTGACATCCGCCTCGCCAATGCCAGAATTCCGCGTCCTGAATTTAATCGGAGTTGCAAATGTACGCGATAATCGACGACGGCGGCCGCCAGCATAAAGTCACCACCGGTGACCTCATCCGCATCGACCGCCCCGAAACCGCCGAAAAAACCATCACCTTCGACCGCGTCCTTCTCGTGGGAGGTGATGGCGCTCCCAAAATCGGCCTTCCCACCGTCGCCGGCGCCACCGTCAGCGGCGACATTATCAGCATCGTCAAGGGCAAGAAGATCGACACCATCAAATACAAGCGCCGCAAGGGATATGACAAGAAGATCGGCGATCGGCAGACGCAGTTGGCCATCAAGATCACCGCCATTAACGGCTGATGTAAAAACCCGAAATCTAAATTAAAGCGGAATGGCGAAACCAGAATAGGGATTGGTCGCGCGCTGATTCGTTATTCGGGTTTCGGATTTAATTCTGGTTTCTGATTTCTGGTTTCTGGTTTATCCAACGCCTCTTCCAGCGTCTCGCCCCCGACCAGGTGGACCACATTTCTGCCCGCGCGCTTGGCTCCAAACATCAACTGCTTATCCGCCGCCTCGATCAACCCCTGGGCATTCTGCGCGTTCCACGGAAATACGGCCAGCCCGCCGCTGATCGTCAGCGATCCCTTCCCCGCCGCCCCCAGCCCCGGAAAATCCTGCGTCGCCAGCAATCGCCGAAACCGATCCAAAATCTGCTGCGGCTCCTGTGGCGTTCGTCCCGCCGCTATAATCCTCGGCTCGCGCGGCTGCCGCGGCCCTTCCTTCTCCCAGAAGATCACCGCGAATTCGTCCCCGCTGATCCGCGCCACCAGATCGTGATCGCGCACGCACCGGCGCATCAGCGCTGACGTCTGCTTCAAAATCCCATCGCCGACGCCATGCCCGTACTGGTCGTTGTATCGCTTGAAATTATCGATATCAAAAAGAAACAGCGTGACGGGGAACCGATGCTCGCGCGCCTTCTCGATGATCCGCGTGAGGAAATGCCGGAAATACCGGCCGTTGTAAATCCCCGTCAGATCGTCCGTGATCGCCAGCCGCTGGAGCGACGCATGCCGCGCCCCCAGCGATTGGATCTTCAGCAGATGCTCGGCGAGTTTGGCCAGGAATTTCTCGGCCCCGGCGCGATCTTCCTGAGCCCCCAGCGCCAGATGAATCGCCTTGCCGTAACCGCCGCCGGACGCCGCTGGCCGATGGGAGATGACGATCGTTCCTTCCGCCGCGGCAGGCGCCGCCGCCTCCGGGGCATCCATAGTCAGCGACATGTCCGGCCTCAGCGCCTGTCCGATTTGATGCACCACCGCCGCGGTCGCATCCTGCGGATTTTGCAGCAGCGCATCGAGAACGATCTCCGCGAGGTCGATTTGATCAAATGCCGATTTACCCGCTCCGTTGCTCGCAGCCGGTTCGTCCGCTGGCGCTTCTCGTTTGTCCCCCTGCAGCGATTCCATTAATTCGCCGGCCGTCACCGGCGTGATCAGGTAATCGTCGCACCCAAACTCCAGCATCTTCTGCGACAGCGGCTCCAGCGTCGGATGCCCAAAGAGCAGCAGCCTTCCCGCGCCGCTCAGCTCGCGAAGCGTCCGCACCGCCGCCTCGGGCCGTCGCTCGATCGGCTCCGCCGCCGCCAGCACCGCCGTATATTTTTCTTCCGACAGTTCGGCGATCCCATCAAACACCGTCGAGACCGACCGCACAAACGCCGATGGCAGCGCCTGCGAGAGGACCGAATAAATCTGCCGGTCCTCGTCGCCGATCAGCAATATCCGCTCTTGGGATAACCGAACCATGCCGCACCTTCACCCGCCCAAAACACGCGCAGGCGGTAGGTTAAATCGCAATCAACCAAAGGGCAAAGGAAATGGCCAATCCGCCCGTTTTGATGTTAAGAACTGTGTGAAGATGGGCTCTCTTGAAGGAGTGCCCGCAGCTCATCGGCCGTCAGAAGCGGATCGGCCGGCCGATCCACCGCCTCCACCGTTGGGCTCCCCATCGATTTGATCATCTCCGCATGGCCCGGCGGGTTGGGCGAGTCCGCCTCCATGGCCGCGATCGCTTCGGGTGAAAATTTCATGCTCCCCGACGATGTGCTCGCCAGATTCCCCACGCGATGCAGCCCATCCGCCGCCACTAGCCCATCCGCTCCCAGCCGCATTGCATCCGTCACCGCCGCGGTTCGGCTATGGGCATCGGCGAGCCACACTTCCATATGCGCAAATTTCCGCTTCACGCTGGCGACGATCTGCATCTCCTCGCGATACGAGCTATTGAGGCTCAGGATCAGCGCCGAAAAAAAGAACGGCCGCTTGCACAACTGCGCCATCGCCCCGTACGGCTCATCGATCTCGACAACCGTGAATCCCAGCCGCCGCAGCGTCGCCGCCGGCGCCGTCCGGCAATCCGGCTGACCCACGATCAACGCCCGTCCCATCGGACGGGTCACAGGCATGCTGACCCCGGACATCCCGCTCCATTCATCTTCAAAAATGATCCATCCCGCTCCATTGAAATCGTCAGCTCTCACTCTCACTTGTCCCCTCCCTCGGTAGTCCGGGGTGGGGGTTTCGCGAAAGAACCATGAGGATTTCAGCAAAGCAGATTCATTCTTAAAAAGCGATTCATCTTCAAATACGCCGTGACAAACAATCAGCAGCCCTGCACGGCCCAAGGGGAGCGCATAATACTTCCCGGCCCACTCGATTCAACCGTGCAAAATATTCAGATCGGGCGGGACCGTTCCACATTCCGGGCAACGCTCCGGCGTCCCCCGCAAGTCATACCCGCATTGGACGCATAAATTCTTGGTCATCGCCAAACGCCGCCGCCGATTTACCCGAAAACGCCACACGATGAGACCCGCCGGGATCAATGATAAAAACCACCAGGGGGCAGCGATCAGGCGGTAAACCTGGCCGCCCGCGACGACCATTACGCTATTGGGATCTTGGTGAGGTAACACAAAACCCAGAAACGAGCGCGGATCAACAAAATGCGCGGCAGGATTTCTGGTGATGGTCCCATTGAAACCTCGAGGCACGCCGGTATTGATGGGTGAAAATGCGGATAAGTACCAGATCTCTCCATTCGAGAAGGAGATGCGCTCCTCGCGGACACTTCCATCGGTCTTGTGCCAGCAGTAGGCGAGAAACACGTCAAAAAAATATCCGCTGATCCAAATCAATAAGCATGCGATGAGCACCACCCACGCCACGGCAAGAACCCGATCCGACTTGCGAAACATATGGATCAATTTTACCGTTTTCTAACCCGACTCCAGTGCGCAATAACCTCCATTTTTCCCCGGCAATGCGATCATTCGTTAATTCTTGACACCACCGCCCCCGACCCCTACCCTTTTCCCTCCGAACCGGCCAATGCGCCGGTTCACTCTATCCATCCAACGACCTACGATTTAGAACGGGTTTGAAAGGAGAACGGTAATGTCCGCCATTAAAGTTGGCATCAATGGTTTCGGCCGAATCGGCCGCCTGGTCTTCCAGGCTCTGTGCGATCAGGGCTTGCTGGGCAAGACGGTTGACGTCGTCGCCGTCGTCGATATCTCGACCGATGCCGAGTATTTCGCGTATCAGCTCAAGTACGATTCCATCCACGGCCAATTCAAGCATCAAGTGGAAACGCGCAAGAGCGACCCCTCCAAGGAAGAGGCCGATACCATCGTCTGCAATGGCCACGCCATCAAATGCGTGATGGCCACCAAGGAGCCCTCCCAACTCCCCTGGAAGCAGCTCGGCGTCGATTACGTCATCGAATCGACCGGCCTCTTCACCGATTCCGAGAAGGCCAAGGGCCACCTCGACGCCGGCGCCAAGCGCGTCATCATCTCCGCTCCCGGCAAGGGCGAGGTCAAAACCCTGCTCATCGGCGTCAACGAAAACGAATACGATCCGACCAAGCATCTGATCGTCTCCAACGCTTCCTGTACCACCAATTGCCTCGCACCTCTGATTCACGTGCTCCTCAAGGAAGGAATCGGCATTGAGACCGGATTGATGACGACCATCCACTCCTACACCGCCACGCAAAAAGTCGTCGACGGCCCAAGCAAGAAGGACTGGCGCGGCGGCCGCGCTGCCGCGATCAACCTGATTCCCAGCAGCACCGGCGCTGCCAAGGCGGTCGGCGAAGTGCTTCCGCAAGTGAAGGGCAAGCTGACCGGCAAGGCGATCCGCGTGCCGACGGCC
>CAZCKE010000186.1:512-7878 GCA_964499005.1 uncultured Tepidisphaeraceae bacterium | reverse complement strand
GTTCAACGTGGTGGCCCTGCTGACGGTCGGCGATTCGAAGGCGAGCGTCGACAAGCTGATCGATGCGGTTCGCGAGCTCGCACGCGAGGACCGGCCCATCGACATCTATTCGCCGACCGGCGTCTTGGAGCGGCGCCTCAAGCAGGGTTCATATCGAATGCCGCCGATTCCCGAACTCGTCCTCACTCCCCGGGAGGCGTTCCTGCGCGACTCCCTCCAATCCCCATTCCACAAAACCCGCGGGGGCATTTTTAATCCCGGCAATGTTCGCTCGCTGCATCGTCTTGATCGTTTTCCAATTTGCCAGCCCATTCAAATCCGCCCCTCGCAAATCCGCCTCGTCCAGGATTGCTTTCGTCAGGTCCGCCCCGGCAAGAATTGCCCCGTTTAAATCCGCATCCGTCATATTGGCTTCCGCCAGCCGCGCGCCGCTGAGGTCTCCGCCTCGCAAATTCGTGGAGCGGAGTATCGCTCCTTCCAGCGCCGCGTGATTCAAATTCGCCCCCCGCATGTCGGCGGCACTCATGTTCGCGCGGTTCAAAGCCGCGCTTGGCAGCTTCACGTCACGCAAAAACGCTCCACCCACATCGATCCCCACCAGATCCACGTGATCTGCATTCAACTGCTCCAGCGCGTCGATCCGCCCGCCATTTCCCCCTTTGCCTTGCGCGGTATTGATGACTTGCCACGCCTGGTAGTGCTTCTGCTGGAGCCGATCCCCCGCGTCGGCGAAATAAAATATGACGCCCACCAGGATCGACAGGGTCCCCGCATATTCCAGCACTTCCAGCACCGACAACCGGCTCAAAATGTACGCCGTCCACTCCGCCATCCATTCCAAATACAGCAGCGGAATCAGGAACTTCAACCGAACCGAAGCCCGATACTGCTTCCACGGCTCCGGCGCCCGGCGATGCTTATATAAATACGGCATGAATCATTCCCGCATCAATGGCGCGTCCACCCCGAGCGAACTGCACCAGCGCTGATACTCCATCGGTGAAATCTCGCTGGGTTTGATCTCGCTGCGCCCGCCCCAGAAGACATTGGTATAGCTGACCGGAATTCCCACATCTTTCAAATGCTTATCGATCGCCTGCTTGTGCGCAAGCACGACTTGCTTGTCCGTGCCGTGCGCCACCCCCATGATATTGACGTGATTGAAATCCGGCCCCCCCTCGCGCCAATACGCGTGTGTCATGATATGGAATCGCCCCACCTGCCGTCCCGTTTCAATCTCCCGCCCGCCCGGCACCGCCCAGTGAAACAGCGCATTAAACTTGGTCACCCGCTCCCCGTCCGACAGCGGCTTCACATGCTCCAGAAATGTCGAAAATCGCCCGATGACTTTTCGGCGATTCAACTGCTCCGCGACCCGGCAGAATTCATCCAGCGTTACTCCCGCCTCGTTTGCTCGGCCCACCCACAAATCGCGCTTCAATTCATCCGCCTCAAATTCCCGCTTGAGAGCGACGAGCACCCGCCATTCCAAGTCACTCAGCTCGACGATGTTCGTATCCAGCACCTCGGCTAATTCCTCCGATTTGCTTCCCGGCTCCATCCCGCGCCGCCGCACATGACCCACCCCCAGCGCGAACAGCCGCTTCGCCGGCATTAACCTGAACTCCTCCGCCCCCGTTCGCTCGCACAACAGCCGGCAATGCTTCTGGAGCGAAAATCCCTGCGGCACCTTGAGTGTCGTCCACAGCCGATACTTGCTTCCCGCGATATTCGCATCGCTGCTGCGGATCACCACGTGCCCCGAGAACGGATCGTTCTGAAACATCCAATCAAACGCCGAGTGCAGCTTTTCCGCTGGCGTCACCCACGCCACCAGCGCCCCGGGCGCTAGATTCGTCGCCATCAGCGTCTGCCGCACTCGCCGGATGGTTCCGGCCCGCAGCATCGCTGCAATCCGCTCGATGACAAGCCCCCCCTACACACCCCTTATTTGCGCGCTTTTCCCTCGCGGAACGCGCTCAAACCCATCGATCCGGTCCTCGGAAACCCGCAAAATTCGGGCATTGATAGGGTCGCTGATCTCAACAGCTGACATCGCTGCACTCATAAAAGGTCCGATAATTCGTGTTTCCCGGGCTTCCTTGGATTCCGCCCGCGCGCCTTCTTGCGTGTTGCCCATTTTCGGGCATTATGTAATCATAGCCCTTTCAAAAAGTCACGCCGCCCAAGCGTATCTCGGTAGCGCCCAAGCGAATGTCGTAGCGACAGCGTCCAAAACACTTTTGCCTCTCTCGGAACGAGGAGCATGATGAGCCAGGATGATCCGCAGCACAATCCCCCTTCGGACCAGCACGTCCAGCAATCGCCGGATGATTCAGACGCTCCCGAGCCTTTCCTGATCACTCTTCCCGACGATCCCGTCTCCGGCCGCGACTGGGGACTATGGGCCAGCGTGCTCGCTTTGCTCATCCTGGTTGCATTCTGGTCCTCCATTCAAGGCGATTTTCTCTGGCAAGACACCCGCTACGTCATTCAAACCACGGCGTTCCTCACCATCGGCGGCCTCAAACGCATCTGGTTCTCTCCCGTCATTACCGATCGTTATGCTCCGCTGACCTACTCCGTCCTCTGGCTTGAAACCCATTTCTGGACCCGGGCCCTGGGCTACCATATCGTTAACCTGGTTCTTCATGCCGGCGCCGCGGTCATGCTTTGGCGCATCTTGCGACGTCTCTCGGTTCGCGGCTCATGGGCCATTGCCGCGCTCTGGGCGGTCCATCCGCTTCAAACCGAATCCGTCTCCTGGATTGCTCAGTTACAAACGGTCCTCGGCGGCACGCTGGCCATGGCATCCGTCCTCCTTTTTCTCGAATTTGCCGAGCTGCGCATGGAGGGCGCGCAAGCCAAGTTTTGGAACTGGATCGCTGGCCCCAAGTCCCTGGTTATCAGCCTTATCCTTTTTCTTGCCGCGTTATCCGCGAATTGGACCGTCTGTGCCGTGCCCCTGGCTCTGCTCGCCATTCTATGGTGGAAAGATCGTCTCAATCCGCGCGTCCTCGGCGGACTTGCGGCCCTGTTCGTTCTGGGCCTCGTCGGCGCGATCATCGTCGTTCATATGGATGCCGGGTTGGTCAGCGCCTCGAATCCGGATTACGCCCAGAACCTCAACATCTCGCAGGCGATCCTCCAGACCGCCCACAATTTCTGGTTTGGAATCGGTAAGCTCGTCTTCCCGCACAACGATTCGCTTCTCTACGCGGCTCAACCCCTCGAAGCGACCGCCCTCAACTGGTTTCTTACCGCGGCGATGGTGCTGGCCTTGCTCGCTCTGGCCGTCTCCAGCGCTCGGCTGGGCCGTGGCCCTTTCACGGCAATTCTTTCTTACCTGTTCTTGTCATTGCCATTCGCCGGCTTGATCGCGCTGCCATTGTCCATGTACTCCCTCTTTTGGGATCATTTTATATACTTATCTTCCACTCCGATCATCGCTCTGGTGATCGCATCCGTGGCATCACGGATCAAGTCCTCTTCGGGCCCTCAGTCTGTGACCTCGGATGCGACGCCGACGGCTTCCTGGTCCACGGCCTGGCCCGCCGCCGTCGTCGCGCTGCTGCTGATTCTGGCCAGCGTCTTTTCCTGGATTCGTGCCGCCGTCTTCACTGGCAATACCGCGCTCTGGCAAGACGTTGCCGCCAAAAATCCCGATAGCTGGTTCGCAAGCTATAGCTTGGCCATCGACCGTGAGGCGACCGCCAATCGCGAAATAGGCAACGCTCATCGACTCGCCTCCTCCGATGTCGAAACCGCCAAACAGGGCGTCGAAAACTCCAAGATCATTCTCGACGACGCCCAGCACCTTTTGGAGCAAACGCTCGCCAACTCCGCCACCCCCCAGGCCACGCGCATCCAGGCTTACGTTCAGCTTGCCGATCTCGAATTGCTGCGAGCCCAGTTGCAGGGCGCCGACGTGCAGGCCCTGATGAACAGCGCCACCGATTACCTCAATAGCGCCATTCAGGGTGAATCGCAGGATTCATCCTTGCCTCCCAGTTATCTCGCCCACTACACCCTTGGCCTGGTGCATCTCAAGCTTGCCGATACGCTTCAGCGGCAAATGGTGCATTCCGCGCCGACTCCGGGTCTCGACACCACCCGGCCCGCATCGCCGGATGAGCAGAAAGTCATCGACCAGTACGAGTCGGCCCGCGACGCTCTCAAGCAAGCCCAGTCCATCGCCCACACTGGGGTCCAGAGCCAGACCATCAATCAGGGGGCCATCGATCGGTATTGGGCCGCTTCCATCAAGCGCGCCAACGCCGACTTCACTTTGTCAGCCCTGGCCCAGGCGCGTCATGACAACTCCGCCGCCGACCAATACATGCGCGACGCCCAGGCCGATTTTACCGAAGCCGTCCGCGCCAATCCCAAGGATTTTGAATCCTTTTTCCACTTGGCACTCTGTTACGAGCACTTCAACGAACCCGGCAAAGCGCTCGATTCGTTGAAAAGATCTCTTCTGGCCGCCCCGCAGAGCCTCTACGCTCCGGCGTACGATGAGAGCGGAATGATTCTGGTGCGCAACAACCCGGGCCTCTCCCAGCTTCGAGAGGCAATCATCATGTTTCAGACGGCCGCCTCGATCGATCCCAATCAGGCCGAGTACAAGCGTCACTTGGACATGGCCAACGCGATGCTCGCCTCCGCGCGGCCCGTGACCCAGCCATCCACCATGCTGTCGACAGCGCCGGCCCCGACACGGCCATGATCGGCGATTCCCGCGGGGTCCGCATGACTTCCAATTCCCCGCGGTTTTCTTTTCGCCCCTCCAACAGCCTCAGGCTTCTTACTCTCGTCGCCGCGGTTTTTCTTGCCTTCTGGCCGGCCCTTCGCTCCGGATTTATCTGGGACGACGACCGTTACATCGAAAACAACGTCCAGCTCCGTTCACTCGTGGGTCTATCCCATGTCTGGACTCAGATTGGCTCCACGGATCAGTATTACCCCGTGACCTTCACGACATTCTGGATCGAGCATCATCTCTGGCAGGCGCATCCCCTCGGCTACCATCTGGACAACCTTCTGCTCCACCTGGCGGGCGCCATCCTCCTTTGGCAAATCCTGCTTCGACTTGAAATCCCCGGCGCATTTTTCGCGGCATTGTTGTTCGCCGTCCATCCCATCCAGGTCGAGTCCGTCCTCTGGGCCACCGAGCGCAAAAATATCCTCTCCGGTTTCTTCTATTTTCTTTCTCTTTTTGCATACCTTCGAACACGGTGGGGGGAGCGCCTGGTTGCTTCGTCAATCCAATCCCCTTCATCCCATTGGCTTTGGTACGCCGCCAGCCTTCTGCTCTTTTTCGCGGCCTTGCTTAGTAAATCCGTCACCTCCACGCTTCCCGCCGTCGTTCTCCTGTTGATATGGTGGAAGCACGGCCGCATCCGATGGGCTGATTTTCTTCCCTTGATCCCGATGTTCGTCGTCGGCGCCGCCATGGGTGCTCTCACGGCCTGGATCGAGCGCACCCACGTCGGCGCCGTCGGCCCGCTCTTCGATTTCACTCCCCTCGAGCGTCTCTGTATTGCCGGCCGTGCCGCCTGGTTTTATGCCCTAAAACTTGCCTGGCCTGTCCCTCTCATCTTCATCTACCCGCGCTGGCAATATCATGTCTCCCATCAATACTGGCTGCTTCTCTTTCCATTGTTGGTTTTCGCCGTCCTTTTGCCTCTTTGGCTTGCCCGCCGCCGAATCACTCGCGGCCCTCTCACCGCCGTCCTCTTTTTCCTCGGCACCCTCGTCCCCGCTCTCGGATTTACCAATGTCTTCCCCATGCGCTATTCGTTCGTCGCCGACCACTTTCAATATCTCGCCTGCATCGGCCCGTTATCTCTTATCGCCTCTCTCGTCTCTCGCAAAACTTATGGATCAATCGCGCTCTCGTTCGTCGTCGCATGCTTTTGCTTCCTCTCCATGTCTCAATCCCTCATCTACCACGATCGCCTGGCGCTCTGGCAGGACACCCTCGCGAAAAATCCCGACTCCTGGATGGCCCACACCAACCTCGGCCGCGTCTACTTGGCCCAGGGAGACTTCGATCAAGCCGAATCACAATTCCGCCGCTCCATCGAATTGAATCCGGATGAACCATCCAATTACCTGCAAATCGGCATCTGCTCCGTCAGCCGCGGCAATCTGAATCATGCCCTCGATTGGTATTCCCAGGCGTTGGCCCATTCCCCACCGTCTCCCTATCCCATTATCAATCGCATGCGCGCCGAGCCTTACTACCGCATAGGCCTGACCTACCGCGCCATGGCCGCCACCAATCCGTCACATTCCCCCCTGGCCTGGCGCGACCGCCGGCAAGCCGTTGACAACTTCCAGCAGGCCATCGACATCATCCCCGAATACGAATTGGCCCACGATGAATTAGGCATGATCTTTCTCGTGGAGGATCGCGTTCCGGAAGCCATTGACCAATTTCACCAGGCCATCGACGCCAATCACGATTCTCTGATCGCCCACGAATACTTGGGCAACGCGTATCTTCAGCAAAAAGACTACGTCAATGCCGTCGCCCAATTTCAGCAAATGCTTCGTATCCAGCCCAATCACGCGACCGCCCTGAACAACATCGGCGTCATCCTTGCCCGTCAAGGCCATTACGCCGCCGCGATCCCCTATTTCCAATCCGCCCTCCAGGCCGACCCCGATTTTGAGGAAGCTCAACGAAATCTTCGGGCCGCTCAGATCATGAGGAGCCGGGGAAATTGATGCGTGGTGATTGATCAGTAAGAATTGATGGAAGATGCGGCATCTTTTCGTGTTAATCCCCATTCATCAATCGCCACTCATCTCCTAACAATCTTGCAGGAACGCTAACAATCTCCCATTACAATACCCCCAGCATGACCTCCATCCGCATCCATCGCCTCCGCAAGAAATTCGGCGACACCACGGCTTTGCATGAAGTGGATTTGGAATTCGCCGCAGGGGGGCTCTTTTTCCTCCTGGGCCCCAGCGGCGGCGGCAAAAGCACGCTCCTCCGCCTCATCGCCGGCCTGCTCGAGCCCACTAGCGGCCAAATCTTCTTCAACGACCGCAACGTTACCCCTCTCTCCACCGAGCAGCGCAACGCCGTCATGTGTTTCCAGAGCTACGCCCTTTGGCCCCACATGACCGTCCGCCAGAACATCCAGTTCGGCCTCAACGTCCGCAATCTCTCCGCCGCCGAGCGGGATCAGCGCATTGCCGATGCCCTCAAGCTCGTCCAGCTCGAACCCTACGCCCAGCGCAAGCCCAACGCCCTCTCCGGCGGCCAGCAGCAACGCGCCGCCCTTGCCCGCGCCCTGGCCGTTCGCCCGGATTGTCTCCTCCTCGACGAGCCTCTCTCCAATCTCGATGCCAA
>CAZCKE010000186.1:0-502 GCA_964499005.1 uncultured Tepidisphaeraceae bacterium | reverse complement strand
ATTTGCAAATCCGCCGGCTTCACCACCATCTACGTTACTCACGACCAAAAAGAAGCCCTCTCCATCGCCGACCGTATCGCCGTCATGAATGCCGGAAAAATCGTCCAGGTCGGCACGCCCGGTGAGCTTTATTACAAACCCGTCACCAGCTTCGTGGCTGATTTTCTGGGCCAGACGAATCTCCTGCGCGGCGTCGTTGCCGGCCGCGTTGATAATATGATCCGCATAACAACCCCCGTCGGTGCGATTCTGGCCACTGCCAACGGAGCCTCCGATGGCAATGTCGTCCTCAGCATTCGCCCCGAGCAGATGCGAATTGTCTCCGCTTCCGCGCCAAAGGCGCCCAACCGGCTCTCTGGCAAGGTGATCGAAACCACATTCCTCGGCGAAGCAACCGAGCATCTCCTGGCGATCGGCGAACAACGCATCAAAGTCGTTAGTACGCCTCCGGTGTTCGATCCGCCGCCCGAATTACCTGTCGAATTCGATCCCAAGGATGTCG
>CAZCKE010000185.1:0-7910 GCA_964499005.1 uncultured Tepidisphaeraceae bacterium | reverse complement strand
GTGTGGTTTGGCAAACGATTGGGGGGGAGGGGCGCCAGGCGGTGGGCGCGATGGGTGGGCGAAGACACTCTCCTGGGGGAGGCGCCGGCAATAACCTGCAATCGCGTGGGCAAGGGAACGGTGATTTACGTGGGAGGATACTGCGACATCGAGGCGATTGGGGAAATCTGCGAGCATCTCCTGGCATTGAAGGCGGTGATTGCGGCAGGTCCGGGCGTGGAGGTGGTTTTGCGGAAAGGAAAACGCGGTTTCTATCTTCTCTTGTTGAATCATGACGTTCAAGCGCAGCGGGTGACCGGATTGCCGGGGGGAAAAGAACTGGTCTCCGGGAATCCAGTGAGGGGAGAACTGCGATTGCCGGGATTTGGGGTGGCGGTCATCGCGTCCAAATCGCTCAAATAAGCCCCTTTGCATGGGCGGCGAGATTCAAATACCTTCTCGGCAATGCGGATTGTCGTTACAGGAGCGGCGGGGTTCATTGGCTCTCATCTGGCCGAGCGGCTGGCCCAGCTCGGGCATTCGATCACCGCCATTGATTGTTTCACGGATTATTACGATCGAAAACTCAAGGACCTCAACGCGGCGGAATTGGCCGAGGTGGGCGTGAAAATCATCGATCGCGACCTGGCGGATGGGAAGCTGGAGGACGTGCTGGGTGAGCCGGATGCGATCGTGCATCTGGCGGCGCAACCAGGGATTTCGGCAACGACGCCGTTCGAGGATTACGTCCGCAACAATATCTGGGCGACCTACGAGCTGGCAGCGGCGGCGATGCATCTGAAAAATCTCAAGCTCTTTGTGAACTGCTCGACGTCGTCGGTATATGGACTGAACGCGACCGAATCGGAGCAGGCGGAGCCCAGGCCGGCATCGCACTATGGCGTGACAAAACTAGCGGCCGAGCAGTTGTTGATGTCGTATCACCGGGACAGGCAAATGCCGGTGTGTGCGCTGCGGCTCTATTCGGTGTATGGACCGAGGGAGAGGCCGGAAAAATTGTACCCCCAGTTGATCCGATGCCTGGCGACGGGGGCGGGGCTACCATTGTATGAGGGCAGCCGGGAGCATCTGCGGAGCTTTACGTACGTGGCGGACATCGTGGATGGGATTGTGGCGGCACTGGAGCGACCGACGGCATGCATCGGGCAAATCATCAACCTGGGATGCGAGACGGAGATCACCACGGAACATGGGATCACGATCGTGGAGAGGATTTTCGGCAAGTCAGTGAAGGTGGATATGAAGCCGCGCCGCTCGGGCGATCAGCAACGAACCTGTGCCAAGATTGAGAAGGCCAAGCGGCTGCTGGACTACCAGCCCAAGTTTTCACCGGAGCAGGGATTGGAGCTGGAAGTGGAGTGGTTCATGAAAAAACTTTACCCGACGGTCCAATGGCGCTGAACAGCGAATTATCCGATCTGTTTCGAACGATGGCCGCGCTGATGGACATCAAAGGGGAGAGCGCGTTCAAGGGGATCGCGTTTTCTAAAGTCTCGCGAATTCTCAAGGATTCGACGATCGATCTCAAAGAAGCCGTCGAAGCGGGGAAGCTCAAGGAGATCGAAGGGATCGGGCCGTCGAGCCAGCGGATCATCGAGCAATACGTGAAGACCGGCAAAAGCACCGATTATGACGAAGTGGCGGCCTCGGTGCCCGCGGGACTGATCCCGATGCTGGAGATTCCGGGGCTGGGGCCCAAGACGATCGCTCTGCTGTGGAAGGAACGGAAGATCACGACGCTGGAAGAACTCGTCAAGGCGATCGATCAGGGGAAGCTCGACGGGCTCAAGGGGATGGGAGAGAAGAAGATCGAGGCGATCAAGCAAGGGATCGAGCTGCGCAGCCAGGCGAAAGGGCGGATCGGAATCGTGGAGGCATTGCCGATCGGCGAGGCGCTGGTGGGCAGGCTCCGGGCATTGAAACAGGTGGCGGTGGCGGAGATTGCGGGGAGTCTGCGGCGGCGGCGCGAGACGATCGGCGACATTGATCTGGTGTGCAGCGGAAAAAAAGAGACGGACGCGGCGGCAATCTCCGAGGCGTTCATCAAATTTCCCGAAGTTCAGCGCGTGCTCGCCCATGGGGCAACCAAAACAAGCATTTTGACCCCGGGCGGTTTGCAGGTCGATTTACGGATCGTACCCCTGGAAAATTTCGGGGCGGCCCTGCTCTATTTCATCGGATCCAAGGAGCACAACACCAAAATCCGCGGCCTGGCGCTGGATAAAAAAATGACGCTCAACGATTGGGGGCTGTACCGGTTGGCGGATTATGAGCGAGGCGAGAAAAAACCGGGCGTCGCTCCGGCGGCAAAACCCGTGGCGTCCAAAACGGAAGCCGATATCTACAAAGCACTGGGAATGATCTGGATCGAGCCCGAGATGCGCGAAGACTCCGGCGAGGTCGAAGCGTCGCTGGCAGGCAAACTGCCCAAGCTTGTCACGATCAAAGACATTCACGGCGATCTGCACTCCCACACGACCGCGTCCGACGGGACGGCCACTATCGAGCAGATGGCCGAGGCTGCCCGTGCGCGCGGCTATGAATTCCTGGCGATCACCGACCACTCCAAGGCGCAAGGAATCGCCAACGGCCTGACCGTCGAGCGGCTGATAAAGCATGTAAAGGAGATTCGGAAGATTTCGGACCGGCTCAAGGGGATCACGCTGCTCGCTGGCTCGGAGGTGGATATTCTGGCGGATGGAACGCTGGATTATGAGGATGCCGTGCTGGCGGAGCTGGATTTCGTCGTCGCCAGCCCCCACGTCGCGCTCAAACAGGAGACGGACAAAGCGACCGACCGGCTCCTACGAGCAATCGAGAATCGATATGTAAGCCTAATCGGCCATCCGACGGGAAGGATGATTTTCAGCCGCGAGGGATTGACGCTGAACCTTCCCAAGATTTTCCAGGCGGCCGCGGCAACGGGGACGGCGCTGGAAATCAACGGTCACTATCCGCGATTGGATTTGCGGGACGTTCAGGCGCGGGGAGCGATCCTCGCCGGGGTCAAGCTTGCCGTCGACACCGACGCGCACAGCATCGACGACCTGGACCGAATGGAGCACGGTCTTCAAGTGGCGCGGCGGGCATGGGCAAGCGCTGGCGACATCATCAACTGCATGACGCTGGCTCAGCTCCGCGCGTTCGTAAAAAAGAAGCGGGGATAAGAACAGCGACGCGGAAATTCATTTACAAAAAAAGACAGGCCGAAGGGGAGCCACCGCCTCCGGCCCGTCATGGAAATTTCAACAACGTCTAAAAAGATAACGCGTGATTTTGCGCCGTCAATACATAACTGCGAAAATCATGGTCGCGCGCGCTCGCTCCACAGCGACGAGATAAGCGGTTGCAATTGCTTTCGCAGCGCCGGATCGCGCGCGGCCAGCGCGAGATTGGTCTTGAGCCAATCGAGCGGATTGCCGATGTCGTGGCGCGTCGATTGGAGGAGAACGCCGTGCACCGACTCGCGCTCCAGCAGTAGACGAAGGGCATCTGTTAATTGGATTTCATCCCCCTTTCCGCGCGGCGTGCGATCGAGGCAATCGAAGATGGCGGGGGTCAAAACGTAGCGCGCGGCGATCGCCAGTCGGCTGGGCGCCGTCGCCACAGAAGGCTTTTCGACAAGGGTTTCGATCCTGAAAATCCCGTCACCGACGGCAGGACCGGCGATGATGCCGTAACGATCAACTTTTTCCGGCGGAACTTCCTCCAGGCCGATGACAGCGGTCCCCAGCGATTTTGCCGCCGCAACGAGCTGGCTGGAAGGAAGCAAATCGCCGCTGAAAACCGCATCGCCCAGAAGGCAAACGAACGGCTCGTTGGCGGCGAATCGGCGGGCTTGATTGACCGCATCGCCCAGACCCATGGGGCGCGGCTGATCGACGGCATGGATGCGCACTTTGGCAAGCAACACTTCGATGGATTTGAGCAGGTCTTTTCGGCCGGCACCGGCCAGGCGCGATTCCAGGTCGGGAGAAGGACGGAAATGCTCCTCGATCCCGCGCTTTTGCGGGCTGGTGACCAGCAGAACGTCCGTGATCGCCGCCTGCGCTGCCTCTTCCACAACATGCTGAATCGTGGGCCGATCGATGATCGGAAGCAATTCCTTGGGAATCGCCTTGGCAGCGGGCAGCATGCGAGTGCCCATGCCGGCCGCGGGGATGACGGCTTTGGAAACGGTCATTCGTTTTTATGCGTCAAAGATGAGAGGACGCAGGACCGTGCATCGTAGGGCAGCCAGGGCATCGGCGAGTTCCTGGTATTGGCGGCCGCTGTGATAGAGGCCGATGATCGCCCCGCCGCTTCCGGCGAACTTGGCGCTGGCGCCGGTGGCACGGGCAGCTTCGATCATCCGGAGATTTTCAGGCGCGATGTCCATGATCGTGCGGCGAAGATCGAAATTCTCATTGGTGACCTGGTGAAGCTCGTCCCAATCGCCGGACATCAGAGCCGCGCGGCCGCGATCGGTCAGGTCGCGGTATTTCTGCATGGCTTCGACGACGGTTTTGTCGCCGCTGTTGAAGAGGGCGCGAAGATTGCGGTGAGAGATGTCGCTGATCTCGGCACGGTCGGGGTCGTATGCGACGTAAAGCGGGGGCATCTTGGGCGGTTGAAGCGGCTCGTATTCGCCGTAGCCGCGGCTCTCGATCAGAGAGCGCTCGAAATCCATGTAGACCATGCCCTCATAGGCCTGGATGACCCGGTCCTGCAAGCCGGCTGCAATGCCCAGCTCGTCGCGCTCGACGGAAAGACTGAGGGTCGGCAAATAGTGGAGCGGAATTTCGACGTCGTAGAATCGCATCAATACCCGCATGGTGGCCGTCACGATCGCGCTGCTGCCCGACATGCCGACCAGGCGGGGAATATCCGTGTCGAATTCAATCGTGAAATTGCGCTTGTGCAGTTCGCGATTGCTTTGCCGGCAATAATCGTGAAAACGCTTGATGGTTGCCTTAATGAGCCGCATGCCGCCGTAGTAGCCGTGGAGCTTGATGTCGCGCAGAAAACCGTCAATCGTATCGAAGCGAGTGAGGTCGCCATGAGTGGGAACAATCTCCATGTGGGGGCTTTCCCAGAGGCGCACGGTGGCTTTGAAATTGCGAACAATGAAGGAGATCGTCTTGCCGAAATATCCGTCGGAGGGATTTCCGACAAGTCCCGCTCGGGCGTAGGCATGTGAGGTATAGATCATACAGTGATTAATGTTCGCTGGTCGGTTTGCCGGGACGAAGTTTTGGATAAAACAGAGCGGTCGATGATCTGGCGTCGAGCGATGCCCGTCCGGCCGTCGCCGCCGATCACGCCGATCCGTTCGAGCGATTGGAGCTTGCGCGTGGCGTAGCCGATCATTTCCGGCTCGAGGCGCAGATCATAATGAGCCAGAATCAAGGCTTGCACCTCCGTATCGCCCATGAAGCGCCTCCCGTCCTCTAATTTAATGGAAATAATACAAGAAGCCGGGGCTATTTTCACGGAGTGGAGCGCGTGGCGGGACGGGGACGCTGGCTGGATTCGAGCTGACCGCGAAGGGCCTGGGCGCGATCGACGAGGCTGGGATCGTCTTGAGCAAGAGGCGTATCAGGCTCGAGGGTGTACGTGAGCGTGTGGTGATCCTTGAACGGGATCGGCAACAATTGCGCGACCAGATCAAGGGGCGGCCATTGGTAGACCGGCGGCCAAATCCCCGCGGTCGTCTTGAACGATTTAAACCCCTCCTTGCGGACCACCACGTCGTATTTGCCATGCCACAAAAAATCTTTGCGGATCGGCGTTCGACCCACTTCCTGGTCGTTCAGATAAACCAGCGCGCCGGGAGGATTGGATTGCACTAGAATCGTTTGTTCGACGCAGCCGCCCGTGCCGATGACAAGACAGCCTATCGCGGCGGCGGCAAACAGGAACGGTTTGAAACCGGCCGCCGATCGGCGCATCTTCATGAACGAGCGCGGGTTCATTGACGTGGCCAGTATAGACGCCTGGGGCCAATTGCCAAAAGCGGGGCGATTAAAAAAGATCCGGCGCGATGGAAAGATCGGGTGCGCGTGACATTCGTTGTCGGAATACTTCTCAGCTTCATTGTTCTGGACATCTGGGTCTGGATGCAAATTGACGGATTGCTCCGGCCGGTACGCCGCGCCTGGGTATGGCGAGCAATGCTGGGGGGCACGATGTCGGCGGCGATCGGCTTCGCGGTGCTGACCCTCTTTTCCAGGCAGGCAGTCGGGCGATTCCACTACGTGATCCCGCAATGGATGCCCGCGTCAATTTATCTCTGGCATTTTCTGATATTGCCTCTGACGGTGATCGGGCTCTTGATTGGGCTGGCCACGAAGTGGATTCATCGCTTGCAACGTAAAGTGCGCGGCATACCCACGGCCATGCCGGTTGAGGAGCCGGCACCGATACCCACGCCTGCATCGCTGTGGTCCCGGCGAAATTTTCTAGCCGCGACGGCGCTGACCGCCCCACCGCTGGCGGCGGCGGCGTTGACGGGGCGGGCCATGGGTCGGATTAGGGATTTTCGGATTCGGCCGTTTGATCTGGCACTCAAAGGCTGGCCGGCGGCGCTGGATGGATTCTCGATGGCAGTGATCGCGGATGTGCATACGGGAATGTTCACGACACCCAAGATGCTTCGGGACATCGCGGATTCGGCGAACAACATGCGCGCCGACGTCATTTTGCTCGCCGGAGACTTGATCAACATTTCACATGCCGATCTGCCATCGGCACTGGACATGGTGGCGGGGCTGGATGCCAGGTCAGGGGTATTCATGATCCAGGGAAATCACGATTTGATCCAGGGAGAGGAGCGATTTGACGCCGCATGCCGGGCGCGAGGCATGCGATTGTTGGTGGATGAAGTCGAAACGCTGCGTCCCAGAGGGATTCCGATTCAATTACTGGGAGCGAGATGGCCGCGATTTGGCGCGATTGACGACTCCGTGATCTCAGTCACCAATCAGCGAGACCCCGACCTTTTCCCAATCCTGCTGGCCCATCATCCCCATTGCTTTGATGAAGCATCGCGGCAAGGAATACCGCTGGTGCTTTCAGGTCACACGCACGGGGGGCAGATCATGTTCACTGATCGGATTGGAGCGGGGCCGATCCGTTTCAAATATTGGACAGGCCTGTATGAGAAGCCCAACTGCAAGTTGATCGTATCCAATGGCGTGGGGAATTGGTTCCCGCTCCGTGTCAATGCACCGGCGGAACTGCTGAAAATCACTTTGCATCCAGCGGCGACTTAGGGCTGTAAGTCCATAATGGAAGGCCTGTTGTGGAAAAAATCGAGCGATTGGCGTCCCTTGAGACCTTTGGCCGGACATCTGGTCTTAGAGAAATTCGCCACGGAGAATTGAATTCGATTAGATTGGCAACGTCGATATGACGCAAAGAGCATGAATTCACCTACTGCCGCCGAACCAGTGGCCGGGAACGCCGTCGCGATTGCGCTGGAAGATGCCCCTGCGCCGGCAACGAAGGCAAGCCGGTCGGGGCATGCCATTCTTTGGCGATCCGTCTTTCTCGTTGTCATTTTGCTCGTCGCCTGGGGGGCGTATGTCGAGGGGATGAAACTGCGCCAATGGACCTGGGAGCAGTGCGAGGCGCTTCGGTGGCAAGGGGATCGGGACAACGCCTTTTACTGGGGTGGACGGCTCAATGTGCCGGTTTTGCCCAATCCGCCGGTGCGGCATCAAACGGTGGCCACCTGGTCGGATTTCCGAGCAAACTACCGCGCGACGTATGACATTGAGCGCATATATCACACGGAGACTGTCAGCAAGCTGGACTACACGCCGTTGCGATTGCTCGTCGTGGGATTGTGGGCGAGATATGTGCTTTGGAACCGGACAGCAGGTATTGACTTGAATTGGAATGACGTCCGGCCGCTTCTGTGGCTCAAC
>CAZCKE010000184.1:0-7936 GCA_964499005.1 uncultured Tepidisphaeraceae bacterium | reverse complement strand
GAACGCGACGCTGTCCCGTATCTGTACGACCTTGGCGAGATATTCCAGATTGACCTGATGGACGATCCCCATGGCCGGCGGCACGACGCGGAAATTGTCGAAGGCCTTTTGGCCCCATTTGAGAAATTCAAATCGCTCGCGGTTTCGCTCAAATTCCTTCTGGGCGTTGTTGATCAGCGCAAAGCGATTTCCGAAATCATCCACCTGAACGCTGTGATCGATCACCAGATCGACGGGGATCAGGGGGTTGATGCGCCGCGGCTGCCCGCCGGCGCGTTTCATGGCGGCGCGCATCGATGCCAGATCGACGACGCACGGAACGCCGGTCAGGTCCTGAAGGATGACCCGGGCCGGCTTGAAGGGAAGTTCGGTGGTCCCGGCGGTGGCGGGACTCCAGGCGGCCAGGCGGGAGACATCCTGTTCGGTGACCTCAAAATTATCGCAATGGCGCAGGCAGCTTTCGAGCATCACCTTGATGGAGAAGGGCAAGCGATCGATATCCCCCAGGTTCAATTCCGCCAGACGATCCAGGCGAAAGATGGAAAGGTCCCCCGCGCGCGAGGAGAGTTTGGATTCAGCGCCGAACGGATTTTTGTTTTTGGTAGCCATGTAGTGGGTGATGGTTAATCCAAAGCGGATGATATGCGCCGCCGGGGGAGTTACAAGGAGATCAGATTTGGGCTTCTCCCGGTGCCGCTCTATGGCGCATCGGGCGGGAAATCCTCGACGACGACATGGGCATCGCCCGGATACGCGCTTCGATAGCGAACGAGCACCCGGCGAAGAGGATAATTTCCCGGCGGCTGGGGCATCATCTCATTGAGCGAAATCAGTTCGCCGGAAATCGTCTGCCACTGTTCAAATGCGACCATCAGAGTCTGTGCACTCGAAAAACGATGGATTGAACGAACCGCGGCCACTTGCTCGGACAAGGTCGTTCCGTAGCCCAGCGAGTCAGACCCACCGTCTTGAGCGATCTTCCAAATCATGGTGGACAGGAAAATCATCAGCGAAGCGGCATACATCCGCAACGCCAGTCGCAAAAGAATACTCCGCGCCCAAAAACGCCGGATCATGGCGCCGATAGCCAGCCAAGCGAACACGACATAGGCAATCCATGTCGCGTTGAAATAATGCGGAGATTCATAGGCTCGCTGAGTGCCGTCGAGGATGCATTGACAGACAAATACGCCCAGAGCGATCGTGGCAGCGTGATCGACCACCGTGGCGACGCTGGAACGCCGCAAGACGCGCCATGCCGCGGCTGCGGCCAAAACCGTCCCACCCCAAACCGCGACGAATCCGATGAGAGAAACGGTCTGAGCGATGGCTGCCATCCGGGCAACGGGCGTCGGGAGTGTGGAATACCATTCATTGCCGAGAATTCCCCAATCAATCCGGCCCGCCGTGAGATCCTGCGCCCCCAACAGCGGATATATCCATCCTTTCCAACGGGATAGCAGTACAAAATAAGGCTTGGAGCTCGACGGTGACAAAAAGGATTCCCAATACGGCCATGCCAGCAAATTGATCGCCGCCACGATCGCCAGAAGGCCAGCCAAATGCAAAAAGCCAGCGCGGCGGTTCTGGCCTTGTCTGCCCTTGAAAAATATGCGAATACCATAAATCAAAAAGTGCCCGGCGATCGGCACGATCAACGCCAACGACATCAAATGCACAATGGGAAGAATGGCAAAGAAAACGGCGGTCACATACAAGCGGCTTGCCCGGCGGGTGATGAGAAAGTCCGCGTAAGCCGCAATCGACATCGCCGACAGGGGGATGCAAAGGGAGATGTCCCAAAACCTCCGGTGATAAAGCCACAGCAACGGTGAGAACATCATAACGACCGCCAACCATGGTGTGATGTTCATCGACCGTGCCAGCCAGACGAGCGCCAGCGCCGTGAGCGATGCCAAAAGCAACGCATGAATTTCCATAACCAAAATTGGATCGGTGGTGATCGCAAGGATCAACTGGTAGAGCCAAAGGGGCGCCGGGCCGTAGTGAACCTGGCGCGCACCGGAGGTGGGATTGCGAGCGCAAAGCGTGAACGGCAGATGGACCCCAAAGTGCTCGGACGGTTGATGATTGGACAGCAGCGCCGTGTGCATCAGATTCGGCTCATCAAGGAGGTAGGGGGTATCGCCCGGCCGCACGAACGCGGTTGCCAGGACCATCGCGGCCAGCGACAGTCGAACGGGCCAGGAAATTTTCACCGCCGAGACGGCGCGCAGGTCGATTTCCGAAGATTCAATCGAAGCCTGGCTCATTGCGGCAGCACCTCCACCATAATCCGCGCATCGCCAGGAAAAGCGTTGCGGTAACGAACAATCAGGCGACGGTCCGGCAATCGATCGTCATCGGAGACGCCGCGCAATTCGCGCAAAGCGTCGATTGCCCACGGAAATCGCCTCCACGGCGGGTATTGAATCGCACCGCTGCCGGGAGAAAAACTCCGCGATGAGAACTGCTCCAATTCCTGCTCGACGGCCATTTGATTGGCGAGGGTGGCTCCATAGCCTAAAGTGCGAGTGCCGTCATCGTGATGAATGCGAACCGCAAGATAGCCGCTCAACAGCGCCAGAAAAGCCGCCGGGGCCCCCAGCGCCAGTGTTTGCAGGCGAACGCTCAGGAACTTTTGAATAGCCAGCCAGGCGAATAGCGCATAAGCGATCCATGTCGCGTTGTAATAATGAGGATAGCCGTACGCTCGCTGCGTTCCGTCTAAAAGCGTCTGGCAAATCCAGGCGCCCAGTGCAATCGCCGCGATGTGATCAACCGGCTGACACTCGCGGCGGCGAACGAGTTTCCACAGACTGCGCACGGCCAGACACATCTCCGCCCAGACCGCCAGATGAATCGCCAGCGACAGCGCTATGGCCGTGGAGAGAATCGGGGAAAGCAGATCGCCCGAATTCTTGATCCAATCGTCACCGAGCAGGGAGGGTAACCCTGCCGCGGCCAGATGATTTCCACCCAACAGCGGAAAAACCCACCCCTTCCAAAGCGAGCCTTCCAACGGCGGCGAGGAACGATAGTGATGATACAGATCGACCCAGTACGGCCATGCGGCCACCAGCACGGCTCCGACGGCAACGAGCACCGTCCAGCGATATTTCCAGACCGACCGGCGTTCGACCAGCAGTATGTGAAGCCCAACCGGCAAGATCATGGCCAGGGTCATCAGATGAGTCAGAGGCAGCAGCACCGCGCAGGCGACCGCCAATCGAAAGCCCAGCACCTTTCGGGTCGCCAGAAACGACGCGTAAGCGGCCAACAGCAGGGTCGTCAGAGGAATCTCAAACGTATCCCAGAGCACGCGATCGTAAATCCAAAACCACGGCGAGAGAAAAACGACCGGCACGAACCACGGATTCAACCCCAGCGACCGTCCTAGCCACACCAGCGCCAGCGCGTTCGATGCGGTCATCAGAACCGCATGAATCATGACCAGCACGAGCGGGTTGTGAGAGACGATGACCATCCCCTGATAAATCCAAATCGGCAGGGGCCCATAAAAAATCCGCCGGGAAGAGAGTAATCCGCGCGGAGTGATCGTGAAGGGCAAATCGATTCCCAGGTATTGTTTCGGCACGCGGTTGTAGCGCTGCGCCCGGCCGATGAAGAGCGGCTCATCGCAAATCCACGTTGAATCCCCAGGCCAGATCAGCGGCGCCAGGCAAACCACGGTCAGGCAAATCCAAAACATCGCCAAACGAGAGTTTGGCGGGAAGGACCTGGGAATATTTGAGCTCACCTGCGTCATTCGCTGCGATCGATCGACGAACCGCGTTATTCCGCCCAATAGGAATAAGTGTAACGGATGAGCGGGAGCATCTGTATGGCAAAGTCAAACGCCAAAATCGGCCAGAGCCAGCGGCGGCGCGCCGGCTCGGCAAATATTCGCCCCCCCAGCAGGAAGACTGGAAACACTGCCAGCGCATAACGTGTGAAAGACATCATGTTTTCCGCAACCGCCGGCACGATCGTCAGCGGCAGGCAATACGCCAGATCTAACGGATTGCGCCGAATCATCGGAATCATGGCGATCAGCCAGATTAGAAATACGGCGCGGTCAATCCCGGAATTGGTATGCCCGTGAAGCTCCACGTTGGTGACGAAAACCCGGAAAAAATCGATCGGATGCAATAGACGGAGAATCGATCCCTAGGCCAGAAAACGATTCTGTACGTGCAGCAATGCGCTATTGGCCGCCTCAAGGTCGGGATCGAACCACCGCGAGGCGATGGATCAGGAGAATCGCAATCAGCGAAAAACATTGGTGAGAATGGGCTAGGTATCACGGAGGTTGATGTGCCGGGGGCATTGCCAATCGGATGAGCCCCGGCCACAGCGGGAAAAAGTTGCTCTGTCCTCCCTTCCGCGGGTCGTGTTGCCGGCCGTCGAGTTCCCCTTTCTCGCGGGGATAGCCATACTGGCTGATACCCAGATAAATGTTGGCGTCCCACAAATAATACGCGGCTTTGAGACCGATTAGGCCATTCCCTGTCGAAGTGGAACCGCCGCGGCAAATGCCGTTAGACATCAAAATCATGATTTCAGTAGATCAGCAACAGAATTAGCTATTCCATCTCACTCATCGGCGGGCACGAACAAACCAAATTTCTGTCCCCATACGGATTATCAATGCGCCCCACGGCCGGCCAAAATTTCGCGTGCTTCGTCCACACCGTCGGAAACGCCGCCTTCTCCCGCGAATAAGGATGCTTCCACTGATCGGATGCAATCGCTTCGGCCGTGTGCGGCGAATTCTTCAGCACGTTGTCCGTCCGGTCCGCCCGACCCTGTTCAATCTCGCGAATTTCCTGGCGGATCGAAATCATCGCATCGCAAAACCGGTCCAGCTCCGCCTTTGATTCGCTCTCCGTCGGCTCGATCATGAGCGTTCCGACCTCAGGCCACGACATCGTCGGTGCATGAAATCCGTAATCCATCAATCGTTTGGCGATGTCCTCGACTTTAACCCCAGTGCTTGCCTCAAACCCCTTGCAATCAATGATGAATTCATGGGCGCATCGCCTATTTTTGCCCCGGAAAACAATCGGATAATGCCCCTCCAGCCGCTTGGCCATGTAATTGGCGTTCAGAATCGCGATCTGTGTCGCCCGCTTGAGCCCACCGTCTCCCATCAGCGCGATATAAACATACGAGATCGGCAAAATGCTCGCGCTCCCAAACGGGGCCGCCGAAATCGGCCCCACGCCATGCTTTGCTCCCGGCATGAACGGCGCCAGATGCGCGGCTGCCGCGATCGGCCCCATCCCCGGGCCGCCGCCACCGTTCGGAATGCAAAATGTCTTGTGCAGATTCAAATGGCAAACATCCGCCCCGATATCGCCCGGCCGGCAGAGCCCGACCATCGCGTTCATGTTTGCCCCATCCATGTAAACCTGCCCCCCGTGCTCATGCACGATCTTGCAAATCTCCTTGACCTGCTCCTCAAAAACCCCGTGCGTCGACGGATACGTCAGCATCAGCGCCGCCAGCTCTTTTTCATGTTGCCGCGATTTGGCCTCCAGATCATTCAGGTCCACATTCCCCGCCGCGTCACACGCCACCGCGACGACTTTGAACCCCGCGATCACCGCGCTGGCCGGATTCGTGCCATGCGCTGAGACCGGTATCAAACACACATTCCGATGCGTCTCCCCTCGATGCTCGTGATATGCCCGAATGACCAGCAGCCCCGCATATTCCCCCTGCGATCCCGCATTCGGCTGAAGCGACACCGCCGCAAATCCCGTGATCTTCGCCAGCCACTGCTCCAGTTGCCCCAGCATTTGCAAATACCCCTGCGCCTGCGCGGCCGGGGCAAACGGATGTAATCTTCCAAACTCCGGCCACGTCACCGGCAGCATTTCACTCGTCCCATTCAGCTTCATCGTGCACGACCCCAGCGGGATCATCGACTGCGCCAGCGAAAGATCCCGGCTCATCAGCCGGAAGATGTATCGCAACAGTTCCGTCTCGCTGTGATACCGGTTGAAAACCGGATGCGTCAGGAATGGGCTCGTCCGCACCAGCGTCGACGGCAGGGGCCCTCCCTCGGCCGCGAGCTGGTCGAGATTGATCGGAAATGTCGCGCCCCCCGCGAACGATTCAATGATCGCCTGCACATTCTGCTGCGAGGTGGTTTCATCCAGCGAAATCCCCAGCGTCCCATCGCCGAAGTCGCGCAGGTTAAACCCCGCCGTCCGGGCCGCATTCAGAACCGATTCCACCGGCAACCCATTGATCTGCACGCGGATCGTGTCAAATACCGGCCCCTCCGCCACACCATGCCCCAGCCGCCGCAATCCGCCCGCCAGCGCCCGCGTCAATCCATGCACGCGCTGCGCGATCCGTTTCAACCCCTCCGGCCCATGATAAACCGCGTACATCCCCGCCATCACCGCCAGCAGCACCTGCGCCGTGCAGATGTTGCTCGTTGCCTTGTCGCGACGGATATGCTGCTCCCGCGTTTGAATCGCCAATCGATAAGCGGCATGCCCCGCGGAATCTTTCGAAACTCCCACCAACCGGCCCGGCATTTTGCGGACGTATTCGTTTTTCGTCGCCAGATACGCCGCGTGCGGCCCGCCAAACCCCATCGGCACGCCAAACCGCTGCGTCGATCCCACGGCGATATCCGCGCCCCATTCCCCCGGCGGTTTGATCAACGTCAGCGCCAGAATATCCGCCGCCACGACAGCCAGCGCTCCCGCCGCGTGCGCCGCCGCGATGGTCAACCCATAGTCAACGATTCGCCCGCTGGTCGTCGGATACTGCAGCAGGATTCCGCAGAATTGCCCGCGGCCCAATTCGACTTTCTCGCTCGGTCCGACCACGCACTGGATCCCCAGCGCCTTTGCCCGCGATTTGACGACTGCAATCGTCTGCGGATGACAATCCTCCGCGACAAAAAATGCTCCGTGCTTGCCGTCGCTAGTCGGATGATCCCCCGGCCCGGCGATGTGCCAGCACATCAGCATCGCTTCGGCCGCCGCCGTCCCCTCATCCAGCAACGAAGCGTTTGCCAGCGGCAGCCCCGTCAGGTCGCTTGCCATCGTCTGAAAATTCAGCAGCGCCTCCAGACGCCCCTGCGCGATCTCCGCCTGATAAGGCGTGTACTGCGTGTACCAACCCGGATTCTCCAGAATATTCCGCTGAATCACCGGCGGCGTGATCGTGTCCGAATACCCCATCCCAATGCAGCTTCGCAGCACGACATTCTTCGCCGCCAGCGACCGCAGTTCCTCGATCAGTTCATGCTCCCCGCGATGCGGCCCAATCCCCAGCGGCTCATTGAACCGGATCGAATGCGGCACCGTCTGCTCGATCAATTCCGTTACCGACGCCACGCCCAGGCTTGCCAGCATCTCTCTCACATCCGCATCCGTCGGCCCGATATGGCGGTGCGCAAACGTGTCGGATGGCTCCAGCGATGAAATGGGCGAAGCGGTTGATGCGGACTGATGCATGATGAGCGATTCTATGGCCGGATCAGTGACCGGTCGTTTTCAAATACTCGTCGGCCGAGAGAAGCTTAGCAACTTCATCCTTCGAGGTCACTTTGATCTGGACCATCCACCCCTTGTTGAACGGATCGGCGTTGACCAGCCCTGGATTGGCGTTCAATTCTGTATTCACGGCCGTGACCGTTCCGCTGACGCCGCTATACAGATCGCTGGTTGCCTTGACCGATTCGACCTCGCCGATCGGCTGCCCCGCTCGGGCCGCATCACCGATGGCCGGAAGTTTGACATAGGTGATGTCGGTCAGTTCGTCGGCGGCAAACTGCGTGATGCCGAGCGTCACGATATCGCCATCGAGTTTGTGCCATTCGTGGGTTTGCAAATAACGTCGATCTTGGGGAACAGACATGTGAAAATTCCTATTGAGTCCTTTTATAAAACGGCAACGCCACGATCTT